>NZ_JASJEU010000014.1:0-182572 GCF_030077735.1 Gordonibacter faecis
GGAGTCGAAGGATCCCGCGCGGCGATAGCTGGGAGATTTCCTACTGACGCCGCACGGGATCCTTCGACTCCGCGCCTTACGGCGCTCCGCTCAGGATGACAGAGAGTTGCGACAATCAGCCCGCGTCATGAAGCGAGGGAAGTTGGTCACCTCGTGGCGTAATAGCCAGCGCGAAGCGCGTCACCTTTTTGTGGGGCGATTCACGGATGACCCGTTCCACCGGAGGCGAAAACCCATCCGCGAACTGCGTTTTCGCGCTTCGTGCGAAAGGGCGATTCGTGAATCGCCCGACTATTATTATCTTTTTAGTTATATATACAGGAAAGCGCCCGCATCATAATTGTAGGGAGGACTTTATCTCTTGGCGTAATCGGGAGTGCGCAGTGCGTCACTTTTTTTGACGCGGGCGGTGCGAGCGGTTGGTTGGGAACGGTGGTTGGCGGGTGGGCTACTATTTTCAGATTCTCACTAGTAGCAATCTGCAAATAGTTATGAGATGATAGTGTTTGCATATTTTACTGCAGGCCAGCGCCTGCGCGTGCCACCATCGGCTTGCGCATGGGCGACCGTGAAGAAGAGAAAGAGGAACCGCCCATGTGGAGCAGCTGCCATCCCAAGTCCGACGCCGATCTGCAGGAGTGCGCTGAGCTGGGAAAATCGCTCAACCGGCTGTCGCAACCCACCATCCTCACGCTGCTCGCCCGCTCCGAGGCGCCGCTGCACGGCTACGTCATTGTGCAGCAAGCGGCGCAGTCCCCCATGTTCGGCGGCAAGAAGCCCGACGCCACCGGCATCTACCGCGCCCTCAAGCGCATGGAGGAAGCCGAACTGGTGACCTCCGTATGGGACACCCCCGAGGAAGGCTCGGCGAAACGCCTGTTCACCCTCACCGACAAGGGTCGCAACTGCCTCCGCCGCTGGATCGACGCACTCGCGTGCTACGAGCTCACCTTGGAAGAACTGCGCTCCGATGCCGCCGACGCCCTCGGCATCGAACTCCCCGAAACCCCCATGTGCTCGCACTAGCACACCACAACAGACATACATCAAACGGGATCCTGCACGCCATCAGCCGGAAATATTTTCCACAAAGCCGTGACGTGCAGGATCTTCAACTTCTCACGTGCGCCTTGCGAGGGGCAACAAAACCATCAGGCAAGCGCAAGGTCTCCCAAATTGACATCCCGCTCACTCGCATCCGCCTCAAATTCGAGCGTCTTTCCCTCAACTGCGATGCGCACCGTATAAACCGCAGCATCCACCTGGTCAAACAGGAAATCACCGAAGTCGTCAGTTTCCCCGCTCGCCACCTCAACTCCCGCGGCGCTCACAAGCGCCACCTTCGCCCCAATCGCCACTTCGCGGGTCTTGAAGTCCACGAGGCAGCCGGCCACGAAGCGCTTCGGCACATTTTTATACCACGCATGCGAACCCAGACCAACCAGTGCCTCAAGCGGTTCTGCACCAGCGAGATCGAGTTCTTCCTCTTCGCCGAACGAGAGCGCACCAGTCGGGCAAGCATCCACACAACGCGGCTCGACCCAGCCATCGTCTAACAGGTGAGCACACCCCGTGCACTTTTGCGGAATATTCAGTTCATCATTCCAGTACACCGCACCCAGTGGGCAGGCGTCCATGATGGCGCGCTGACCCTTTGCCTTCGCAGGGTCAATCACTACCAGTCCGTCATCACGACGGTACACCGCGCCGTCCTGAGCAACAGCCAAACAGGGCGCGTCATCGCAGTGACCGCACAGAAGCGGCGTGTAGGTTACACGCACCACTGGCACACTGCCGCGCACCTGCTCGTCAACCTTGCACCAAAACTGCCCCGTCATGGGCTGATCGGCCGCATAGGGCATCCACTCAGTACCGCAGTGTTCATCCTTGCAGGCAATCTGGCAATTGTGGCACCCGTTACACTTAGCAACATCTATCAAAAACGCCTTCATGGCTACTCCTCCACAATCAGACTGTCCAGCACTCGACCGCACTCCGCATCGTAAGAACGCGCGAACGCCTCGGGATAGCGCTCAGCGAGCTCAAACACATCAACTTTCTTCACACCCACAAGGAAGCTGTTCGTCACCTCGCCCGCTGCGTTTTTCGAAGTAGTGGCCGAAGGGCAAATGAGGTTGTTTGCCCCGCCGCGATCGAGACCGCCCATACCCACCACAATGCTATCGCAGCGCGCACCATGGTCCTGCGACACCGCTCCCGGCATAATGCGCTCGGACAGCACCACGCCGCCCAGCACCATGCCGCGCTCGTTGTAGATACCAGCGATGTCGCCGTCCGCTAGGCCCAGCTTCTCGGCGTCAACGGGATTCACGTACAACGGCTCGTAGCCATACCCATCAGGGCCTACTACCTTACACGTGGCCAGTTCGCGGAACCAGGGCACGTCATCATGATTCGCGTGCACGCGCCAGCGCGGATGGTTCGTCACCAGCAAATACGGATACTCCTTCGCACGCTCGCTGGAGATGCGGTCGTCGTGACCGTCGCCCTTCTCAATCCAGTGAGCTACCGGGCCACGCACATGATCATCAGGGAACGTTTCCGCCAACGTTGTGGAATAGTATTCAATCTTGCCCGAAGGCGTGAGCAGCGGGTTGTTCTCCGGGTCCTCATAAAAGCCAATGAGACCCGCTGGCTTTGCATCCCAGTCTTCTTCCGTCGGGAACAGCATGAAGCGATTCTCAAGGAACTGGTCGAAATCAGCCGTGTCGCCGTCCTCCATGCCACACTCACGAAAGCCCTTCTCTATCCAGTCGATAACCTCATTACCGCAGGTATAGCGCTCATAGAGATTTTCGTAGATGCCACCCAGCCGTTCAAGGGCACGAGCCACCTCGCCCACCGCCTCGTAGTCGGTGCGCACGTCACCTACCGGGTCAACAGCCTGCCCCTCGTAAGCGATGGCATTCCACTGGCCGTTGCGCACATCCACATTGAAGTCTTCCAATTCGAGGGTGGTGGAAGTGGGCAGGATAATGTCGGCGAACAGGCAGTCGTTCTCCATCCAGGGGTGCTGCACGAGCACGAACTCAAGGTTCGGATGGCGCAGCGCATCCTGGAATTCATGGCCGCCGTTCCAGCAGGTGGACCAACAGGGGGAATCGGACCAGATCATGCGAATGCCTTTACCCGGCTCAGGCGCATACGTAAAGGGAATCAGTTGATCAGCACGGTCGATGCCGGCAATAACGTGCCCATGCCACTCGATAGATGGCTCGGTGATGGCTTTGTGGATCATGGTCTTGGGAATGAACGGTTCGCTCAGGTCCATAGTGGCACCGCGGTAGGCGCCCTCGGATGAGGGCAGCACACTGCATGATGGCAACGGGTTGAGCGTCTTCACGTCCATGAGCTGCCATTCAATCATCTGGAACTGATTCACGCCGGGCTGCCCTACCCCACGCATGCCAAGCAAATACACTTCCATGCGTGCCGGCTCATGCGCGAACGCCGCTCGAATGTAGCCGCCTCCGTTGCAGTGTGCGATGGACACCTTATGCTTCGCCCAGTAGCGCGCGAGCGCCTTGATGCGGTAGTCCGGCACGCCGCAGCGTTCGGCCGCCCACTCAGGCGTCTTTGGCATGCCATCCTCGTGGCCCAGCACGTAGTACTCGAACCAGTCGAAGCCCACGGCGTGCGTATCCAGGTACTCCTTCTCGTAGGTGCCCTCGGTCATCCATACATAGGCGATGGCCAGCTGCAGCGCCACGTCGGTGTTCGGCAGCACGGGTATCCACTTGTCGGCATGCACAGCGGCAGCATAGTTACAGTCAGGTGCCACGAACACCGACAGCACGCCAATCTCATTGAACCAGTAGCACAGGCGGCTCGCCATCTGGCCACCCCAGCCCCACGGCGTGGTCTCGGGATCGGCGCCCCAATAGAACACGGCATCACCGTTCTCGGAAATGTCCTTGACGACGTTTGTTGTAATGGTCTGCATACCTACCGGATCCATACCCCAGGCGTGTTTCGCGCCCCAGTACCAACCCTCCCAGCTGTCGGGCTGGCGCGCCTGCTTGAGGAAACCACCCGTCAGGTTCAGCAGGTTCGTCTGGCAACCGTGAGCGGCGTGCACATTCTTCGTCTCACCGTGACCGTCAGATTGCGCCAGGATGGAGAAGGGTCCGGCTTCTTCTTGGATGCGCTTTATCTCGGCAGCGATGAGATCGCACGCCTCATCCCACGAAATACGCGCGTATTTCGACGTGCCGCGGTTTTGTGTGTTGCGCTCGCCGTTTGGGTCCCAGTCCACGCGCTTGAGCGGGTAAGGGATGCGGTTCGGCGAATAGGTGCGCGTCTTGTACGCCACCGACAGCGGCGGCGGGTAGCTTTTCATGCCGGGCTCAAACACATGCCCGCGTGCTTCAATCTTCCACGCGTTCAGCTCCTCGGGCGTGTACAACTGGTCGTAGTGCAGCGGTCGGATACGCGCCACGCGCCCGTCCACCACGTCAACCTCGGTGATGTTCGAGCCCATGCCGAACCCACAGAACCCCAGACACTTGACGACCGACTTATCAACTGTTCTCTCTGACATGCTTATTCCTCTTTCTTTATTTCAGCCGCAGATGCTCCCTCCCGAAGCGTCTGCGTAGCTTTCGCCAGCCCTATCCCAGGTCGCGTTCAGCCGTGATTCGGTAGAGATCAGCCCATGGCTGCAGGCGCTCGAATGCCGCACTTGCTGCCAGCACATCTTCGTCAGCCCAGCGACGTCCGATGATCTGCATGCCTACCGGGAATCCGTCCTTCGAAAGGCCAACGGGAATGGAAGCTGCCGGATGTCCGGTAAAGTTACAGAAGTAGGTAAGGCACCATCCGATGATCGGCTCGACGCGCTCTCCGGCAAGTTCGGCGGGACCCGCCGTACAACCGCCCGGAACGTTAGGCACAGGATGGCATGCCGTAACTGGCGAAATAATAAGATCGTAGGTCTGGAACGCTGTCTGCAATGCATCGTAAATTTCAGTGCGCACGACATCATCGGCGTTGTAGTCGACGTAATTGCGCCGGTACGTATCATTGATCCAATACACAAACTCGGACGGTAGATCGTCAGCATGGTCTTTCAGCAGATCAATGCCACTATTCTTGAGTGCTTCCACCGACTCCATGCCTGAAATAGAGATGAGACGACACCACGCCTCGGCAAGTTCAAAATGCGAACGCGCGAGGCCAAATTCCACCGGCTCCACCTGAGCGCCAGCTTCCTCAAAACGCTGCGCCGCAGCAGCTACCAAAGCTTTAATCTCAGGGTCAACTGGAAAGATGCCGAAGTCCGGAGTGAACCCAACGCGCCAGCCCGAAAGCGGCTTCTCAAGCGCAGCGATAAAGTTGCGCTCACCCCAATCGATGCTCACCGGATCAAACGGGTCGAAACATGCCATGGCCTGGAGCGCATGAGCTGCATCCTTTACCGTGCGGCTGATAGACCCATCCCACGTGTAGGGATGCGTAAGCGAAAATGCGTTTGGCCTCACGGGCGCGGGAATAGTACCGACTGATGCCTTATAGCCGTAGCAGCCACACCATGCCGCAGGAATACGGATAGATCCGCCGCCGTCGGTGCCTTCCGCCACAAGGAGCATGCCGTCGCCTACCGCGGCTGCCGAACCGCCCGAAGAACCACCCGAGTTAAAGCCCACCTTGAACGGCGTGCTCGTGGCTCCGAACAGCTTGTTGTCGCAGGTGCCGCGGAAGGCGAACGACGGCGCATTAGTCTTACCCACCAGGATGGCCCCTTCGTCTACCATCGCCTTGGTGTAGCAGCCGTAACCGTCATCCTTCATGTGAGCAAGCGCCTTCACGCCCCCCGTGGTTCCCGGCCATCCGGGAACGCCAGGCAAAAAATCCTTCGCCGCAGTGGGCACTCCAAAGAACGCACCGTGAGCATCGCCATGCATGAGAGCCTTCTCTGCCTCGGCAGCCTTTTCGCGCGCCTCATCAAACGCCGTATAGGTGAAAGCGTTAAGCGAAGGATTACGCGCCTCAATGGACGCGACGCACTCTTCCATAACCTCAACCGGAGATACCTTTTTTGCCTTGATATCGGATGCGAGATCAACGCCACTTAAATACTCGTCTGCTATCATGCCAATTCCTTTCGTCTAGATTTGATGGCCTCCTCTTCCAGGGGGTGGGAAAAGGAGGCCACCGCACGTTCAGGTGCGCTACACCAGGTACAGACCAATCGCGTTGGTGAGGCAAGCATTCACGCACCGGCCGCAGCCCACGCAGTTTTCGACATGCCTCACTTCCATAAACGGCGTGCCGTTAACCTTGACCACACCAATCACATCATGCTGCGGACACGCCTGCGCGCATTTCATGCAAGCCGTACACAGCAGCGGGTCAATGCGCACGCGATGCTCATTCCGATAGAATCCCGCTGGAGGCCCATACGCTCCCATAGCTTCGTTGTTGCCGGCGCGGTTACGCCAAACCCATCACGGCACACACGGCAGGAATAACCAACGACACCATTGCGACAGCAGCGATGCTGGGTACCCAACCAACCTTGAGTTCGTCAATCGGCGCAAAGTACTTTCGCTCGCTCGAATACGCGACATATACCACCAAGTCCAGCGGCAGTAAGAATGCTGCAGAGGAGAACACGGCGCACATGAAGATGGCGGCGGTGATATTGCCACCCACACTGGCAACCAATCCGCAGATGGGAATGGTAATAAGTCCAGCAACAGCTGCGCCAGCAGGGAGAATGTTATGGAATACGCAGGCGAATATGGCCACGAGCAGCATGACACCAATCACGGGGAGCGCGCTCATCGGTCCAAAGACAGCGTTGACTAGCCAGGTCATGGCACCAGTCGCTATCATGCCCGCCACAAAGCAACCAACGGCCCAGTTCAGCATCACCACTTGCCACGGGCTTTCGTCTACATACCGCTTGAAAGAAACGCATTTGAACGGAGGTAGGAAGAGCAGACCCAGAGCAACAAGGCCTACCACCACGGCGTCCAGAGCGGGAACCCACGAACCCGCAAGCCACAGAGCCAGCGTACCAACGATGATAAGCATGCCCCAAATCTCATCCTTGGTGAACCCAGGAAGAGAAGCGCGCTCTTCCCGAATACGCTCAAGCGCATCGTCGCTGATAGGCTCCGGTTTGAAAATCTTAACGAGCGCAAACCAGGACACGGGAAGAATAACAATGTTCATGATGAAGCCAAGAATCATCCAGTTAGCAAAGGTAACGGTAACACCCAAAGACTGCTCGGCAAAGCCCATGGCCAGGATGTTCACCACGCTGCCAACAGGCGTGATCCAGCCGCCGATATAGGATGCGAACGCAATGCCCAGAACGAGAGCCTTAGCCAAATTGGATTTGTCTCCCCACGGCGTGCCGTTCTCATCAAGGATCTTATAAGCGAAGGGAAGCATCATCAAGACCAGCACCAAATCGTCAATGATCATAGAAAGAATTGCCGTAGCCACCATTAACCCAGCAAGTGCCTTCTTGGAATCATTCTTCGCCCACTTAAGAACAAAGGCGATGATACGAAGCGAAATGGTTGAATACTGCACAAACAACGCCAACGCAAAGCAGGACAAACACAGAACCATAGCCACACTCACGCCTTGAGCCCAGGTCTCCCCTGGCGTTAGTATGCCCATGATAGGTACCGCCGCCGCGAACAGCCAAGCGGTAATAACGATGGGAATGGCCTCGGTAATCCACAAAACGATGCACGCAACAAGAATGCCGAGCATCATCTTACCCTCAAACGCAAGACCCTCCGGATTGGGAATAAAAAACGCTGCTAACACAATGAGCACGGCTATTCCAACCATGCCTACCTTGAAAGAAGTTCGTTCCCTCATTTTGCCCTCTCCTTTTTTCCTGGCCTGATCGACCCATCACAACCCTCCGATGGGCCGACCGGGCCACCGAAATTATCTGTCGGGTGACCTATCTCACCAGTTCGCAATAAACGTAGGCAACCGCCTTGATAGGACATCCCCGGCGCCCGCGAGAAGCTGCGGGCACACCCCTCATGAGGTCGTACTGACAATCACGGCTTACTTCCTCACCTCCCACGTGCCCAAATTCTGGTAGGCGCGGTCCCATGTGGTGTTGTGCTTGCCGTCGTAGCAGTCGGCTGGCACGCTGTCATCTGCGCCATCGTTCGGGTCGATACACGGGTATACCTTGCACAAAAGGCCGCGACAGTTCCACGTAGCCGTCATCTGATCGGCCTTGTCTGGATCATCATCGATAAGTACATTGGCGGCAGCATCGAATACGCCCTGACTCCACGGTTCTTCAGCGGGCAGTTCGGGATACCACCAACTGGGCGGCACCTGCACCACGCCTTCTGGAATGTCCCAGCCCAGGTGTGCCTTCTGGCGAATGCGACCCATCGGCGTTTCAATCCAGATCCAGTCGCCTTCCTTGATATGGAGCGCGCGAGCATCATTGAAGTGCATCCAGGTCATCGGGTATGGCGCGACGGTGCGCGTGCCGTGGCCAGGTGTACGCATCTCCGAGTGATACAGCGGGCTGATGCGACCAGCGGTGGTCAAGCGTAGTGGATACTCCTTCGCCATTTCCGGATTACCGAGTGGCGATTCAGGCTCGCGATACACCGGCAACGGGTCATACCCCAAATCCTCGATAACCGAGGCGTATATCTCCGCCTTGCGTGAGTTCGTAGCGAAGCCGCAAATCTGGCCGTTTTCCAGGCGCTTTGAGTACTTATAGTACTCGGTGGGATACGGGAAATAGGTGCCGTCGTTCACCACCTTCTCGTACGTGAGACCAGGCACGCGCGCAATACGGTACTTGATAACGTCTTCATAGGTCTCCCATGGCCAGTGTTCTTCCTGCCCCATGGCGCACCCGAGGGCACGGAAGAAGTCGTAATCCATGTGGCGCTCGGCGAAGGGTTCCACACCGCGATCACCCACGGTGATGAAGTCCATGGAGTCCTCCGATGTTGTGCACATGGGGCGCTCCATCCAGTCCGCTGCGGGCATGATGTAGTCGGCAAGAGCCGCCGTCGGTGTTTTCCAATACTCACATACCACCAAAAGTTCCAGCTTCTTCAGGGCCTTGTACATCTTCTTGGTGTTGGGAGCCCAGGCGAGCGGGTTCGAACTCCAGGCAATCATGGCCTTGATGGGATAAGGTTTTTCGTCGATAATCGCGTCCATCACAAGCGAAGGTGAGCACAGCATCTGATGCAGCATGGGGCGCGGCAGGTCATACATTTTGCGATAGTTCTTGTCGATCATCTTGAAACCGGGCCATGCCATCACGCGGAAACGATCGTTGCCGATGTATTTGGACTGGTTTTCCGGGTCCTGCAAATGGGACAGTTCCATCTCGGCATCGCGCACCGGGTAGAGTTTTTCCTTGCCCACGCCGTTGGGGTCGGCAGGTTGACCAACAAACTCGCCACCGGGATTGTCGATATTGCCCGTGAGAATGCGCAGAATGGTTTTGGCTATACCGAAACTCGATGCGTTGTTGCCGTGCTGATCGCCTCCGCCAAGACCCCAGATGATACAGGCAGGTCCGTTCGTGGCGTACAGGCGAGCCGCTTCCTCAATCTTGCGCGTAGGCACGCCGGACACCTTGGCAGCACGCTCAGGTGTGTACTCTTCCATGCGGGCTGCGATGGCATCAAACGCAGTCATGCATTCAACCTGCGCGCCATCAACCAGCCTCACGGTGTAGGTGCCGGACAGAGCAGCATCCACCACAGCATCTTTCCCCGCAGTGCGGTAATGGTTCTCGTCGGAGCACCACGTGAGTACGCCACCGCTCGCCTGATCCCACACAACGAAGTCCTCGTGCAGGCCGTCGTCCGCCACCTCATCGGCTCGCAGGAGCTTGCCCGTATCGATGCGGACAAGGAACACGGCGTTCGACCAGTACTTGAGGAAGTCTTCGTCGTAGAGCTTGTTCGCAATGATGTAGTTGATCCACGCCAAGCAGATGATGCAGTCGGTGTTCGGATAGGGCTGCAACCACTGGTCAGCCTGACCAGCCTCACTGATGCACACCGGGTCCACCACAATGAGTTGAGCTGGGTCTTCTTCGTTCACGGTTGTGCGGCCCTTGATGACACGCCAGAGCGGTGCCTCCGGAGCGTAGGATTCCGAACAACGCTTTCCCCAGTTCACAATCGTATGCGACTGCTGCGGCGAGGCGGGCATCATGGACTCGATAGGCCAGCCCACCATGGCCATGTTGAGCGAATAGTTCCAGCACCAGCAGATGGTGCCGGGGTCGATAACGTTACCCGGGTTGCCCAGCAGGTTGGTAAAGCGGCTACGCGCCCACAGGTGATCGGAGCGGTACGTACCCTCAGATGACACAAGCGTCTCGGGACCGTACGTGTCAATCAGATCCTGCAGTTTCTCCGCAATCTCTTTAATGGCCTGATCGTAGGAAATTTCTTCCCACTTATCTTCGCCGCGCTCACCTGCACGCTTGAGCGGGTGATTGATGCGCTTAGGGTGGTAGTGGAACTTGATGGCGCGCTGGCCTTTCTCCCCCAAACGGTTGCAGAGCACCGCACCTTCATCGTCGTTGGGGCGCAGTTCAACCAAGCGACCGGTGGTCGTGTCAACGCCGGCAAAGATGCCGCAGTTCATGTGGCACATATGGCAGCGCGTACGCCGCCAGCGAATGCCCTTCTCGTCAACGTAGTCATTCGGCACGCCGACCATGCTCTCAGACATGGCGTATCCTTTCTCTCCTCTTGCTGCTGGTGTGACCTCTGGCTTCACTCTACTGAGGGCGATATCCGTTTTCATGACCCCAATGCGTGGCTCCGCAGGGGTGATACGCCGGGGTAATGAGCCAGGGTAACGGCGAGGGTAAGGAACCGCGCGCAACAGGTGCGGAACCCTCCACTCTTCTGCAAGCAAACGCGAAGCCTCTTACTCCTGAGCTAGACACGCGGTGCAGGCGGAGGCGCGCCAGCGCCAGCACCGGGAGCGCCGGGAGCCGGAGGTGTGGGCGGGGCACCTGGAGCGCGCACGGCCGGCGCAGGTGCCGTGTAACCACAATGAGGGCAGGCGGTGGATGAGGCGGGCACCTCCGCACCACAGGATGGACAGTTAACAGGGCCTTCAACGGCCGCGGGCGGTCTGAAACACATAGCAATCCTTTCCTCGTTTTTCACGACACCCCGTGAGGGCGTCTAAGGGAGAGGATACGAAGGTTTCGCGGCCTGTTCATGACCTTCGCAAGACCGAACGCAAGGGTAACTACGGCGGGTAAGAGAGGGGGTAAGGCTCTCCCGTCAATTAGCGGATGGCTGAGCTCACCTGCACACTGCCCGCAAAGTGGTCGCCCGTGTATTTGCCCAACGCCTCATCACGAGTACCCACGCCGAGCTTGCTGTAGATGTTTGCAAGGTGCTTTTTCGCCGTATTGACGCTGATGCAGAGCGTGTCCGCTATCTCTTTGCGCGAGAGGCCCATATTGAGAAGCTTGAGTATTTCCAACTCTCGCGGCGTGAGAGGATCGGGACCATCGTTGGCAAACGAACCCGAACCATCGATGGCTGGCGGTGCCGTGGGAAGCTCTCGCTCAAATTCAACAAGCAGTGACTTCACGTAGGAGCGCACAACAGCGCCCGCCTTACGCGTAGTTGAGTAGTTGCGCAGAAGGTCGCGCATTGGCTCCCCCGCATCAAGCAAGCTGCGGACGAACCCGAATCGGCTGGCAAGCCCCAGCAACTCACCCAACGATGCATAGGCATGAGACTCGTCGCCCTGCTCAGCCAAGACCACCGCTTGAACCACGAGCGCCTTCACCACAATGCACACGTACCGGTTCTCCCGAGCGCGCGCCACCAAAGCATCAAGCGTCTCAAGCGCTGCCGCGACATCTCCTGCTTGGCGCGCGGCAAGCGCTCGCACAAACGAAAGCAGCAGCTGACTGTGTACATCCTCATCGTGAACCCGTGCCGCAAACTTTCTCTCAATCACCAGCAAATCGCGGAGATTTTTTCGCCGTGCAGCTATCTCCGCCTGCTGGAAGTAAGCCAACAACAGCACAGCGCGCGGAACGTCTTTCTGTTCACCGTGAAGAATGCCCTCAACAATGGCCTCATAGGCCTCAGAAAGACTTCCCGCGGCGGCGAGGGAACCCGCCTGGGCAATCTTGGCCTCAAGATACATGTCGATGTGTCGATAGTGAGACGTGCGATTAAGCGAGCGCTCCACAAGTACAGCAGCCCGGTCGCGTTCGTTGCGCTCCAACAGCACGCGCGCCAACAGAGCACAGATTGCTCCGTAAAGCGCAAAGTCAGCGGGGCACGTTTGCAGCAGTTTCTCACAACTTTCACGCGCCTCGTCAAGTTCGCCAAAGCAATGCTGTACCTCAGCGAAGTTGAACGAGTTGAACAGCAGTTGGTGCATCGTGGCATCCACACTGGCGCTCGCCTGCGCTTGAAGGTATATTTCCTGCGCTTGAGCCATATCGCCGATGCGCTCATACGACTCACCAAGCGACTGGTAGATCATACTCATGAGCGACGGCTTTATCTCATAGCCGCTATTCAGTAACTCGTCACACCGCGCCAGCGCTTCCTTGCCGTCGCCTTCCATAGCAATACATTTCATTGTGAGGCACTTCGACGAAAATTCGACGATACTCGCGTCAAGACTTCCAGCATGCTCTGGCTCCGCCATACTGCACTCAAACCGAGCAATCCACGTTTGGGCATCGGCAACACGCGCATTCGTAATACATGACCACGCCGACAACATACACAACAAAGGTGAGTCCGCAAACTCGGCCGAGGGAATGCGACAGAGCCACAGCAGGTAGGGAATGCGCTTGTCTTGACGCGAAAGCGAGCACGTTGCCTCGGTGAGGTTCGCCACGTAGTCGAAATCGCTTGCCAGCAGCAAATACTTTGCCGCCTCGTCCTTCATTCCATAATCATGGAACCACTCACTTGCCCGTGAACAGCGCTCACGCACTTCCTCCCTGCGCAGTTGAAGCAACTCATTGCGCAACCAGTCAGCAAACAGGCGATTAAACCGAAACCACATCCCCTCTTCATCGCACGGCACAACGAACAGGTTGCGCCGTATAATTTCATCTAAGAGCGCCTGCGTTGAGCCCGCGCCAAACACTGCCTCGCACAGAGGACGGCTGAATGTTTCCAGCACCGACATTTCAAACAGAAATGAGAGTACGTCTCCGGTAACCAACCGCGCCACTTGTGCTTCAAAGTACCTCCGCACATTCAGAAGGCCGCCGTCAATCCGCACCTCATCCGCAGTGCGCGCGCCTGACAGGGTTCGTGCTGCAAGCTTGATTCCCTGCGGCCATCCTTCAACAAGCTCATGAGCTCGGGCAAGCGCCTCATCAGACGGTGGTTCGTCGCACATCGCATCCGCCATGCAGCGGGCTTCGCGAAGCGTCAAAGATAAGTCTTCCGTCCCCAAATAACCGTACCCTAACCGATAGACATCAGTCTGGAGAGCCCAGGAAAACGCAGATGAGGCGAGTACCACGTGGAAATCGGAAGGGGCTGAGGCACAGAGTTTCAGCAGCCGCTCGTCAAGCCCCCTATGCTCGGCACTTCCGTAATCATCGACAAGCAGATAGCACGCTTTACCGGCCGGCAAGGAATCAAACAGGGCATTTCCTATCTCAACAACGGCATTTTCATCCAGTTCCGCGCCCTTTTCCTGCCACGCGGCAGCCATCAGAGGAACAACCTGCGTGGAAACTTCCTGTCCAAAACATGCCAAAGCCGCAGCAACATGTCGCCAGAAGCGGGCAAGATCAGCATCTTCCGCGTCAACAGTGAGCCACGACACAAGGCAGCCCTCCGCCACCTTACGCTGAGTGAAATTAACCAGCAAAGCAGTTTTCCCGTAACCCGGCGGCGCACTAATAAGCGTCAACTTTTGACGGGCGAACACGTCCAGTTTCTCGAAAACCTGCTCCCTGCACACATAGCCAGTCGGCAGTATCGGCGGCGTCAGCTTCGCACGTACGATTGAATTGAGCAGTTCTTTTTCAGGCGAAGTGACCATATACCCCCTTTTGGCCGCACGGCCGCTGTCGGCTCCCTTTACCGACAGCTACCCCCTCGTGTTCGCCTATAGTAGAACTTTTCCAAACGAGCTTCAATCATGACCGAGCACATCAGACGACAGCGTTTTTCACTCATTTGAAGAAAAGCGCAGGTAGTTACACTGTATACGTATGGAGAGCGCAGAGTACGATCAGGGATCGCCTCCGCAAAAAAAAACGGGGGCACCATCCGCCCCCGAATAGGTTTCGCTTCTCACATTGGCCCTGCCTTTTCCCTTTTGTACAGTGGAAGGCGGGTGTTGGTTGTCTAGCCCAGCTTCTTGCCCATGGGCAATGGGCCGCATTCTTTGCGCATGTCGCAGTGGTCGCAGTCGTCTACCATGGTCATTTCGATGTCTTCCCACGGGATGGCTTCGAACCCGAGCGCCTGATAGAACGGGATGCTGCCGCCGCGCGACACAAGACGCAGTTCGCCGTAGCGCTCAAGCGCCTCCTCCATGAGCGCACGCCCCACGCCAAAGCCGCGCCAGGTCTCATGCGTGATGATGGGATTTACGAACGCGATGTCCTCGTCGGAAATCGCCAGGCGCATGAATCCCACCACTTCATCGTCCTCATTAGCCGCCACGCGCACCCCTTCGAGAGAAGGAATGGCATCCATCCCCTCGGCGTTCGCGTACGCATCAAGCACCGCCTTTTCCTCCGGACGCGGGTCCCGAAGATGGAACAATTCGCCAGCCATAACACACCTTTCTCCCCCAAGGCCTCTTTAAGCCACTATCGCACAAGTGCAGCAAAAACGGCAATCTCACAATTTTGCCACCCCAAACCTACATGATGGGTGGAACGTAAATCTTCATGCGGGAATCCGGGATGGCTTTCTTTGCCAACTCGGTGAGGCCTTGCGCTACGATGGGTAGTTTGTCGGTGGGGAGGCCCATGAACATCATGTCTTCTCCCAGGTCAGTGGCCGCGCGGCAGCCGTAGCAGCCGAACGTGATGTTGGGCTCCTGCTCCGTGAGCGGATACAACACCGCCTCCACGCACATGGAGTTAAAGCCACTCGCGTGGAAGTCAAAACGATGCCCCGAGTAGTAGCTCATGGACATACACAGCCACATCATCTGCTCAGGCGTACCCGTGATGACCACCACCTCAGGCTCACGCACCGTCTTTGCCAGCGGCGCCACGTAGGTAGCCCGCCTGCTCTTCGGCGGCAACGTCGGCCGCTCAGCCACCATCCGCGCAGCCGCCTCCGCATTCACCACCTTATGGAACAGCACGTAGATCTCGCCCGTCGCCAACTTCTCCGGCACGCCCGTCATACCAAAGATGGAAGTCCCGTCCGGACACGAATGCCGATGCGGCGGCATAAGAATAGAAGCCCCGCGCCGCGCCGCCATCATCGCCTGACAAAAACGCTGATTCTCGGGCGGCATAGGAACGTCGGGCAGCAGTTCGTCCTTATCAATAAGACTCACCGCCACCGGCTGCCAACGCAGCCCCAACTTCTCCATGATAATGCGCTGCCATTCGGCATACTGCTTATGCAATTCATCAGAAATCGGCTCAGCCCGCGCCTCATCGGCGAAGGGATCATACACCGCATCCCCGATAGCCTCCACCAACAACGCCCGCTGCGGACAGTTCCCTGAACAGGTAGTACACCCCACACAGTCCTCAACCCGCGCCGCAAACGGATGCCCGTCCTCATCAGCCTCCAACACCTCGCAAGGACAAAACGCAACACAAAGCCCACAAGCCACACACCTATCAGGATCATTCACGATTCGATAATCAGCCATAATTTCCTCTTCCTAAGCAGGCTCTCCCAACAACGTCCCGCCCAATTCGCGCGAAGCGCGAACACCCCTCATCAATCAGAGGCCAGCCCGTTCCCCCACATCACGCAGGAGGACTGCCGGGAGCACAAGTATCCGCGCGCCAACCAAGAACTGCACGATCGTTGCCGAGCGAAGCGATGGCAACCCAATCTAGCGAAGAATGCGCAGACGAACGGCCGTGCCACGCGCAGTTCCACAGGCTTCATCTAGCGGGAGTGGCGGCGGTGTCCACCAAGCGAGTTCCGCAGCGCAGCGAGGACTGTTTGAGCGACTGGGCACTGCCGCCACTCCCGCGTCCCGCAGGTTGAGCGCGACATGTCCGAACGACTGAGCATTCTCCGCGCTCCACAGGTTGAGCACTCGCAGGTCAAACGCACTAGCGCAGCGATTCCTTACACCAAGGCGGATACACACGTCTCCCCGCAGAATCCGTCAAATGATACGAGCAGAACGGGATGGCGCGCCCGTCAGGCACCGTCACCATCATAGAGCATTCGCGCAGCCGCTGCGTATCCATCGACACCGCGTCCATGTAGTTCATGATGATCACGGACAGCCCGCTCTTCACCTCGACGCCCTTCTTCGCCAAAATATCGAGGAACACCGACCCCTGAGGGCTGTCAGGCGAGTAGCCCTCGCGGTACTCCTCCAGCGTCATCGCGCGCGTGGCCGGGTAGAAGCCCGAGGGGTGCGGCATCATACCCGCAGGTGGCTCGCCATGGACGAAGAACACACCCGTGTCGCAGAGCGGGTTCGAGCATCCGAGCGGCCAAATGTCGCGCGGCTCAATGAGCCCGTCGGACTGTTCGGCCAGCTGGAAGATCACGTCGCCCGCGCTCATGGGCAGGGCACGCTCGGCGTCGAAGCGCCCGGACGTGAACGCCGGCTGCAGCGCAAGGCCCGCCACCACGTCAGCGTTCTCCAGCGAGAAGCGCAACAGGTCGCCCAGCTGCTTGTCGTTCGAACCTGCCACCACGGCCACGGAAAGCACCACCTGGATGCCCGCCTCGCGGCAGCGCTCAATCACGCGCAGCTTCACATCCAGAATGTCGCGCCCGCAGGTGGCCTCGTACACGTCACCCGTCAGGCCGTCGAAGGACAGATACACACCGGTGAGACCCGCGGCCACCAGTTCCTCCAAGTAGCCATCGCGCGCAGCGATGACCAGGCCATTCGTATTGACCTCGATACCCCAGAAGCCCTTCTGGCGACCCATGCGGATAATCTCGGGCAAATCCTTGCGGCAGGTAGGTTCCCCGCCCGTGATCTGCACTGCGCCGTCGATGCCCACCGCGTTCGCGATGGTATCGTACATGGCGCTAATTTCCTCAAGCGTGGGGTCGCCCTCACCCGTCTCGGCGCTCATGAAGCACACGGGGCAGTGCAGGTTACAGTTGCGCGTGACCTCAATCTCCAACAGCGTGCCGCGCCGCACGTGGCGACTGCACGTGCCGCAGCCGTGCGGGCACGGCGCCGTGGCCGGGATGGTGTTCTCGGGAGCCGTCGGCGGAAACGCGAGCGAGCGCAGCCACTGGTAGTGCTCGGCGTCGGGCCACATGCGCGTCGCCAAGCGCCCGTGGTCAGAGCACGTGCGCTCCATCCACACCACGCCGTCGCCGTCAGCGTACACCTCAGCCGGCAACTCCGTCAGGCAATCCGGACACAGCGCCGTCGTCTTATGCAACAACGTACGCGCATCCTTTGTTTCAAGCTCGCTCATCAGGCTTCTCCCTTATAACGCCTTCTGTTGTCTCACTCACCAAACCTACCCAATCCTCCGTAGTTGACGGCAAGGGTAGAACCCTTGCCCTACGGTCAACCCACAAAGGAAACTGTTGTTGCAGATCCACGGACTACCTGGCAGGTTAAAGGGGCTTCTTTACAACCTGCTATTCGTCGATGTATTGACGCGGGTCGTGTTCCTCGTTCGGGGGCGTAACCACCTGGATGCCCATGTAGTCAACCCAGGCCAGAACGCGCTCAGGCACAAACAGTTCCTTTTGGTGCACGGCCGCTTGCTTGATGGCGCGCATGCACGAGATGGCGTGCGCGAGGTCGGTCTTCTCGTCGATGTCAGCCACAGGCGACAGGTACGCCGAGGGAACGTTGCGTTCCTCAAGCTTCTGCATGTAGCCATCGAGCGCGGGACGGCCGTCTAGATTGTAGTAAACGCCCTGGTGATCCATGGGTGTGTTGTAGCTGAAGCCCACGAGCGATGTACCGCATTCCTGGCACGGCGCCTGCACGAAGCCCGGCGTGCCGAGCGACTGGAAGTAATCGAGCCACTGGAACGCCATCACAATGTGCGACTTCGGCATGGTGGGGATGTCGCCGCCGACGGACACGATATGCTCGTAACCCATGGCGAAAATCTGCTGGAACGCGTCGTCGAAGTGATCGTCGAACGTGGAACCCTTGTCCGTGAGGAAGTGAATCTCCATGGGCCAGGGGCCGATGGCGTCGTAGGTGTCCTTCATGATTTGCACGTTCTCGGCCGGCGTGGTGCAGACGAAGAAATCGTAGGTGATTTTGTCTGCCGTGGGGTCGGATGCCACGAGCGCCTCGTTTTCGGCTTTCAGCTGGTAGAGCGCGTGCATAGCCAGCTCGCTCACGTCGTAGAGGCTACGCTTGAAGAACTCGGCCGCCTGCTCGGGGGTAAGGAATCCGCCGAACTCTGTGGTGAGGCGCGTCTTTACCATTCCCGGTACCGGGGGCTTGCTAAATAAAAGCAATGCTTGCTTCTTCTCCGCCACGAAACTTCTCCTTCTCTTCCTGCGGCTTCAGGGCCGCTTGTTCCACTTCATGTTCGTGCTTCGCACGAAAGGGCGATTCATGAATCGCCCCTACGGTTCTCGCCGCGAGAGTGCCAGTGCTGGCCAAGTTCGCCAACCCAGCAATACGTTCCCACCAGTCCAGTGAACCTTCCCACCTGCAACGAGCGCAGGCACTGGGTGATGCTCACCAAGCGAGTTTCGCACGAGCCGAAAGCGCCAGTGGCGCTTTCGTGCGAGCTCAGGACTGTCCGAGCGACTGAGCGTCACCCAGTGCCTGTGCGGTCTCGCAGGTTGACTCTTCGCACACCCTCTCCCACTCAGCGGCTCATCAGCTGTCTTCTTCCCAGCTCAGCGGATCGTCAACTTTGTAGATGACGCAGTCTATCGCGTTGTACGACCAGGTGCCAATGAGCGGCTCGCCGGGTTCGCACGAGGTGAGGCAGTTGATGTTCGACTCCCACATGCCGCCGAACGCGGGCGCGCCGGGTTCCCATTCGGGATGCCACCAGCCGTAGTCCACGTTCAGCAAGTCATCGCGCATCGTTGCTGTTGCTAGTATAAAGCGCGCCGCGCCCTTGTCGGTGCGCACTTCCACGCGGTCGCCGGGGGCAAACCCCAAGCGCTCGGCCGTAGCCGGGCTCATTTCCACCACCGGGTGCGGCGACTTGGCGCGGAACGCCGGGTTGTTGAAGTACATCGACGCGTTGTAGGGCTGCTTACGCGAACCAGTGATCATCGGCAAGTACGCCCCGCCCGCGCGCTCCGCTTCCGCCACCAATTCCGGCGAGCACAAAGTAATGGGCGCGGCCGGCTCGGGCAAGCGCGCACCACCCAGCGTCGGCAAAAACTCGCTCGCCAGTTCAATCTTGCCTGTCGTGGTGGCGAACCCCTGCGGGCGACCATCAACACCCGGCAGTTCGTGCTTCGCATACGCGGGAGGCTGCCAGTAAATGCCCAGTTCGCAGAACGTTTCCCAGTCCATCCCCGTGCGGGCAAGCTGCGCGGCGAAGGCGTCGGCCAGCGTCTCTTCCGGCCACGCGTCCTCTTGGCCGAGGCGCAGGCCCAAGCCGCGGAACACGTCGTAGTCGCAGCGGCGCTCGTAGTAGGGCTCCACCGCCGCCGGCCCACCGTAGCCCATGTTCGCCACGCCACCGTGCACCTGCAAGACAGGCCGCTCAATGGCACCGGCCGCGGGCAGCACGTAGTCGGCGATGCTTGCCGTGGGTGTCATATAGTAGTCGAGCACCACCAGCAAGTCCAAGCCCATGAGCGCGTTGAACACACGATGAGTGTCACCGTAGGTCAACAGCGGGTTCGTGGCGTTCACGATGAGCGCGCGCACCGGGTAGGGCTCGCCCGTTTCCATGGCGCGCAGCACCAGGTGCGGCAGCGCCGAGGTTAGGTAGCGCGCGGGAAGCGTGCGCCCCAGCTTTTCGGTGAGCGCGCGGGCGCGCTCGTAGCCGTCGTAGCACTGCAGCGGCGTGAAAGGCGTGTTGAGGCAGCGGGCGCGGTGCTCGGGGGCCAGCGCGTCGGTCATCTCCAATTCCATCTCGGACACGAAGTCGGGAGATTCAGCCAGTACGCACGAGCCAGGCTTGTCCACGTTGCCCGTGATGGCGCGCAAACAGCAGATGGCGCGGTGCGTGGGCGCCACGTTCGCCCCCACCTGGTCGACACCGCGACCCGACACGAGCGCCGCCGCGCCGGCCTGCCCAAATAGGCGCGCCGCACGCACGATATCGTCGGCAGGGACGCCGCACACCTCAGCCACATGGGCGGGCGTATAGGGCTTCACCTGTTCGGCCAATTCGTCGAAGCCGTGGCACCACGCGTCCACAAACGCGCGATCAACCAGGTCTTCCTCGATGATGACGTGCAAAAGGCCCAGCGCCAGCGTGCAGTCGGTGCCTGGTCGCACCGGCAGCCAGAGGTCGGCCACGGCAGCCACCTGGGTGCGCCGTGGGTCGATAACCACCAGCGCCGCGTCGGACTTCGAGAACTGAAGGATGGAGCGCCAGAACGCCGAGTTGTCCGACTGCGCCGGGTTCGTACCCCAAATGAACAGGCACTCCGTCACGCCGGGCGCGATGTCGGCCTCAACAGTCCAGCCGAACGTAAGCGCGTCCATCCAGATGCGCGGGTTCCAGCAAATCTGCCCGATACCCATATTGTTGGGCGAGCCGAACAGGTTCATGAAGCGGTGCAGCGGCCAGAACGACGCGTGCGGGCCGCCGATGGCACTCGCCAGCGTCTCCGGGCCGTGCTCGTCCGCGAGCGCACGCAGGCGTGCGGCGATGTCGTCAAGCGCTTCGTCCCAGCTCACGCGCTCCCACTCGTTCGCGCCGCGCTCGCCCACGCGCCGCAGGGGGTAGTTCACGCGGTCGGCGCCGTCAAGCGCGTCCAGGTTCATGCGCCAGCGGCGACACCCCGCCAGGATGCGCTCGTCGTAGGGGTAGCGCGTTGGGTCTGGCGCCAGGTCAACCACGCGACCGTCCTCCACCGTGGCCACAAAGGCACAGCAGTAGCCGCAGTAGTGGCAGTTCGTGCGCTTCGTCTCGCGCGTCATCGCGCCTCCCCTTCCCCATTGGCCTTTGCGGCCGCACCGGCCGCGTCAGCCGCCTCACCAGCAAGGCCCGCATACGCACGCCCAGACCCCGCCTCGTCAGGCTCGTCAAACAAGAATCGCAGCTTCATGTACTGATCGGCCCCGCGCCAATCCACGCGCCAGTCGTACAGAAGCTCCAGGTAGTGAAACACCGGCACGGCCGTCTGCGCCATCGACAGCTGAAACGCGCAACTCACACACGCCGTCACGATGCCCGCCGCCTGCACCTCGACCGCTTCCTCGCCATGGCGGCGCGCCTGCTTGTCGGCGGCATCGAACTTGCCCGCCGCGCGCAGAAGCGACCCACAACAGAATGACTTCTTGCGAATGTGCGCCGCCTCCACCACCAGTTCAGGCGGCAACAGTGCACGCACGCCGTCGGCAAACGCACCCGACTCGCGGTCAGGGCAGGAATCGTGCACGCAGAACTTCAGGTCATCGCCAGCCGTCGCCGCAGCGCCCGCGCCACAGCCCGCAGCTGCGTAGGCCTTCACCCCGTCGCCCAGCATGCGCCGCGCCACCTCGGCATCAATGCGATACCCCAGCTTCGCCAACTCGCCCGGCAGGGCTACCACCTGCACGTGCGCCGTACGCTCATCGGCGGCCAGCGCCGCGCTCAGCGCCGCCACGCAGTTCGGACACGCGGCCACAATGCGCTCAACGCCCGCAGCGGCCACGTGGTCGCGCAGTTCATCCTCAAACGCCGCGCGCACGTTCGCCCCATCGGGCTCAAACGACAAAATCTTGCCGCAGCATAGAAGCGAAATGCCTTCCACCACGTCCGCCTCACGCAGCAGATCGTACACCGACTGCACAAGCGGCAGCGCGTAGTTCAACAGCGAACACCCCGGGAAGAACAGCGTCGCACACCTGCGCGGCGCACCCGCATCCACCCCCGCGCTCACGGCCGCGCCCAAGCGTAGGCCCGCAAACGTAACGGTGCCGCCGGTCAGCACGTCATCAAATGCGTACTCGTCCATACGTCTCCCCTGTCTGTCGCGGTGTGCCCGCGCCTCTCATCAGTGCGTCTCTCGCGCGCAAGCGCCCCAGCCAGCCACTCGGCCATCGGTGCTCGCGCGCGAACGGCGCACTCTGTGCAGCAAAGGGGCGGTATTCCGTAGGGCAAGGGTTCTACCCTTGCCGCTCAGCAAGAATAAACCTGCCAGGTCAAACGTAGTTGACGGCAAGGGCAGAGCCCTTGCCCTACGGTCAACCTGGCAGGTAAGGGCCTTTGCTACAGCCCCAGCCACACATACCCCGCGCGACACCGAAGTGCCGCGCGGCTTCCCTACACCCTCACTTTAGTACTGGTTGTCGCCGTAGGTCCACTTGGAAATGAACTCGGCGTCGTTCTTCGCCACACGGTTGTAGTAGCGGTTCTCGCCCGGAATCTCGGCGCGGTCGTCGGTGTTGACTACCATGAAGCGCAGCAGGCAGCCGCCGCACAGCACCAGAATGGGAGCCACAATGGTGGCCGCAGCGGAGTGGCCGCCGCCGATGTACATAATCAGCGGGATAACCAGGCCGAAGCCCACCATACCAACCCAGAACGGCAGCGCGTAGGAACCGCGCACCCAGCGACGAGCGGCCGCCTTGGCCGTCACGTTGCCAGCGCCCAGGAAGGACAGCACCATGGTCAGCAGCACAATGAGCTCAGCCACCACCAGCACGATGTCAACCACGTGCAAGATCTCCAGCACAATCTCGGACACCAGCATGCCCTCGATGGTGGGGATGGCCGGCCAGCCGTTGATGGATAGCACGATAGCCGCGCAGCCCGTCGAAATGGCCGAAATGGTGAACAGCACAGGCAGCGCCGGGGTAGCCCAGAACGCATGCGCCTTCAGCGTGGACAGCATGATACCGGTGTACATCATGATGCACAGACCAAAGAAACCAGCAATGATCAGGAATGCATCAGCCGCCGGCTTCAAGAAGTCGGACAGACCAGCAAACACGGGCCACGCGTCGCCAATGAACGCCAGGAAGAACAGCAGGGCGAACACCGCAGCAATCACGAGGAACGTCGCGCCCCACTTGATGATGGACTTCGACGTGGTCCACACGCGCCAGAACACACCCGGCTGGCCCAGGTCGACCACCAGAAACACGCAACCAATAGCCACGCACACCAGCGACACGAGCACGGGAAGCGCAAAAATCTCAGCAAAACCCGAAATCACGAAGCTGTTGAAAATGGCGGAGAGGAACAAGATGCCGCCTGCCAGACCGCCCAAAAACAGGTACAGGGCGATAGGCGGTTCCCAGTAATGATGCCTCATTATGCCTTACCTCCCAACTCAGGAATGTAGTAGATCTGCGGCTCAGTGCCGTACTCTTCGAAGAGACGCTCCGTCTTCACGGAACCGATAAGCTTCGACACTTCGCTGTTCGGATCGTCCAAATCGCCAAAGATACGCGCCTTCTGATGGCAGGTAAGCACGCAGTACGGCTCGGCAGAGGGATCCAGCTGACGCTTGTCGCGGCAGAACGTGCACTTGCGCACGAAGCGGTGCATACGATCCTCCAGGTGGGATGCGTCGCGCATGCCGTAGGGGCAGGCGTTTACGCACACCTTGCAGGACAGGCACTTCTTGGGGTCAACCCATACGGTGCCGTCTTCGTCCTGCTGGCTGGCGCCGGAGGGGCAGCACGGCACGCACTCGGGGTTGGCGCAGTGCATGCACAGAAGCGGCGTCCAGCTCTTGTGAACATTCGGCCAGGTGCCCTGCGCGCCCTCGGTGACCACGGGGTTGTAGACAATGTCAAGTGGAAGCTTGTTCCACGTACGACAAGCAACCGTGCAGGAGTGACAGCCGATGCAACGACGCTGGTCGATGACCATAACGTATCGAGTCATTTATCTATCCTTTCTTCCTACTCGGTGGCTATTCTTCGACGGGCTCATACGACATGTCGTAATGCTTGCCCGTTGCTTCGTCAACCAGATGACCGGAACCCGCGTCATACAGCCAGCCGTAGTTGGCATCGTGGAACGCGCCGTTCTCGGGATCCATCATCCAACCGCTGTTCGGATCGTACACGTAGGGCTTGTCACCCAGCGTGGCGTAACCCTTCTCGGTGTTCCACGTCAGGTTCTCAGGAACCTCATACGGAGCGGCCTGACCGGGATAGCAGCGCACGCCGGCCACGAACACAATCTCGTCGCGGTCCATCGTGTACATCTTGCCGGTCTCGTCGTCCACGAGGCACTCGTTGGCCGCGTCGTAGCGCCAGCCGGTGTAAGCGTCGTGGTAGCCCTTCGTGCGCGGGTTGACCAGCCAACCGGATTCGTCCAGACGGAAATGCGTGTCCTTCTGGTACAGCGTGTTGTTCTGCCACACCCACTCGTAGCCCTCGGGCACCTCTTCGGTGGGCTGGGGCTTCTCGAACGGAATGGGCTCGCGGTCGAGCTTCATCTCGCTCGGGGTCATGTGAATGCCCGGCTCCTTGGAGGAACCCGGAATGGAGAACTGCGTGTCCTCGGGCTTGAATTCCTTGTCGAAGTCGCCACACTTGTACACCTTACACATGAGGCCACGGTTGGCCCAGGAGCCACCCATGGGGTCGCAATCCCAGTCGTCAACCGAGGTGAGCACGTTGACGTTGGACTCGAGGCAGCCAAACGGGTTGTCGAGGTCGGCCGAGCCATCGCGCTCGGGGAACCACCAACCGCGCGGTGCGAACACCACGTTGGGATGCACTTCGGCCTCCACGTTGGCGCGCATCTTGATGCGGCCGCGGCGGGTCTCAATCCAGCACCAGTCGCCGTAGGAGATGTTCAGCTTCTCGGCCAGCACCGGGTTGATGGAGAAGTACGGATCGGGATACAGGTAGCGAATGGCCTGCATCTGGAAGTGCTCGGAGTGGTGGTACGGCATGAAGCCGCCGCCCGTGGTAAGCACGATGGGGTACTCTTCGGCGATCTCCGGCGTGTCGATTTCGTTCTCGCAGCAGCCAACATAGGTGGGCATGCCCACGTAGCCAAGCTCGCGCAGGATGGAAGAGTTGCACTCCACCTTGCCCGACGGCGTCCAGAAGCCACCGTTGGCGATGAACTTGTTCTGGTGCAGCGGCGGATAGTACATGCGATAGCGGTCGACGAAGTCATCGTAGCACTCGATGGCGAGTCCCAGCGGCTTGAGGATGTGGTAGTACGCCTCTTCCTCGGTCTCCCACGGCCACATCTCCGGGTCCTGACCGCAGGCCAGACCCAGCTTGCGCCAGAACACCATGTCGGTGTGACGGTCATACTTCGGCTGCATGGCGCGGCGGCCGCCCATGAAGGAGTCGGTGGCGCCGTAGTGCGTCACGATGGTCGGACGCTCAAGAGCGCCAGCGGCCGGGAACACGTAGTCGGAGAACAGTGCCGTCGGAGTCATCCAGTAATCAACAGTGACCAGGAACTCGCACTTCTTGAGCGCGGCGAGCGTCATCTTAGCGTCGCCGTAGGAGTTCACCGGGTTCGTGGCGTTCACGATGAGCGCGCGCACCTGGTACGGGTCGCCCGTGAGAATGGCCTTGAACACGCTGGGGCCGTGAGCCTCGCAGAACCACTCGGTGGGCAGCGTCTTGCCCCACGTGCGCTTCGCGTTGTCGGAGATAATCTGGTAGCCAGGCCAGGAGGTCAGCTTGAACTTGTTCGAGCCAATCTGCTTTGCCTTCTGCTCCTCGGGCAGGCACTCGTTGGCTTCCATTTCCTCGTCGGTGAGGAAGCCGAGCGACGGGCCGGGCATGCCGTCGCCGCCGGGCACGTCAAGGTTGCCGCAGATGGCGCGGATGAGTGCGATGGCATGGCTGCCGGTGGTGGAAGCGCGACCGATCTGGTCCCACGTGCAGCCCCACTGGATGCAGCCGGGGGTGTTCATGGCGTACAGACGCGCCGCCTGGCGAATCTGGTCGGCATCAAGCCACGTGATGGGGGCAGCCCACTCGGCGGTATACTCGGCCACGTGCTCCTGGAGTTCGTCGAAGCCGTCGCACCACTGAGCCACGAACTCGAAGTCGTAGAGGCCCTCGTAGATGATGGTGTTCAGCATGGCCAGTGCCAGCGCAGCGTCCGTGCCGGGACGCAGCGGCAGCCAGAGATCGGCCTTCGAAGCGGTCTCGGAGTAGCGCGGGTCAACCACGACAATCTTCAAGCCCGCCTTTTGCAGGTCGGTGTAGCCGTGCATGCCGCCCAGCGTGGAAGCGCCGGGATTCATGCCCCAGAGAATCAGGCTCTTCGCCTGGCCGAGGTCGGTCTCAAACGGCGACCAACCGGCCACGCAGGTCTCAGCCATGAACGTGGGGATCCAGCACAGAAGCGCGTTGTGGAAACCGTTCGGCGTGCCGAACTGGTTCAAGAAGCGGCGGCGCGCCCAGTCGTCGGTACGCGTCGTGCCACCAGCGGAGGCCACAGCCTCGGCGCCACTTTCGGCCTTGATCTGGTTCAGCTTGTCGGCTACTTCCTGAATGCCCTGGTCATACGGGATCTGCTCCCACTTGCCCTCGCCCTTTTCGCCCACGCGCTTCAGCACGTGGTTGATGCGAGCGGGGTGGTTCACGTGAAGCAGCGCGCTCGTGCCGCGGCAGCAAAGACCGCCCTGGCTGGAGTACGCGGGATCGCCCTCGATCTTAATCACGTCGCCATCTTTAACGTAGGCAAGCACGCCGCAGTTAGCATGGCAGAAATAGCAGAGCGACTTGATCATTTCGACGCCGTCTTGATTGATATCGACTTCGGTCGATACGGTGTCGGGAGCCACGAGGCCCTTGAGACCGCTCGACGTCTTAGAAATCTCCGTCATCTACCTTCCCCTCTTCTTCTCGTCAGTTTTCCTTACCCGGTTCGAACTTGTTGTACCGTTCGCGCGACCGTGCGGGTTCTACCCCGCATAGCTCGAACGCCTCTCGTGCGCGTCGCCCGCCAGTGTACGGGAACCCCCATTTCACCGGCATCACACCGAAAGTTCTAAATCCCGCGAGCGGGTAAGCCCAATGGTATTAATTGGTCAGACCCCCTTGCGCGGCTTTACCACTCGTCCAAGCATCGCGCCGTTTGGCGGATACGCCCCCCGTGCGAAATGTCGGCAAGAAAGGCAACGCTTCCCTTGCGCGACACGCCGCAGTGCGCTTCGCCGTCCGCTTCCATCGACCACCGGCTGCACCGTTGCACCGCTCTCGAACCCGACCCGCAGTGCCGAGACACCCGGCCGCGACGTAAACCGTTGTTCGATGCCAACCAGTAGTAGATGGAATCGGCTATTTGATTATAGCCATGAAACAGAATCCCTGCCACCCCGGCGGCCTGTTTTAACGGCGAATGAACGACCGCTTTACGCGAAGGCCCCGGCCGCTTGTGGCGGTCGGGGCCTTGATGCCTCTACACGTTAACGTTTCCTATTTGGCAGAGGCTGCGGAAAGTCCTTCAGCTACAGGAGCCGCCTCATCTGCGTCATCCACGCTGTAGAGCTTCGCAAACATGAGCACGACAGCACCCAGGATGCACGCCGCGCAAATAGCGATAGCACCCGCATGCCAACCAGCGCTGTCCACGATGGCACCAATAATCGGCGGGCCAAGGAGAACACCCAGGTTGAAGCCGATGGACACAACGCCCAGCGCCACGCCCGCCAGTTCGGGCTTTTTCACCGTTTGGGCTGCCATAGTCCACAGCACGCACGGGAAGCCCGCGTCAACAAACGCATACACGATCACGAACACCACGAGGAACGTCGGGTTGTCCATGAACATGCCGAAGATCGACACGATGCCGTACGCCACCAGAATAACGGCGCCAAACAGCTTGCGATTCTTCACGCGGTTGAGCACAGCGCCAATGATGACAGCCGCCACCACGCCGCCGAGCGAGAAGTAGCCAACCCACATGTTGGCCTGATCCTCGCCCCAGTTAAACGTTTGCGCCCAGCACGTGGCAATCCAGTTCACGAACCCGAAGCAACCAATGCAGAAGAGCATGGTTGCCAGCGACATGATCCATGCGGAAGGCGACTTCACGCCTTCAACGATGTTCACGTCGTCGCTTTCGACGTCCGCGTAGCTATCCTCGGGACGCGGGCTCTTCACGCACAGGATGTAAAACACCAGCGCCAGCACGCAGGCGGCCAAACCGAACCACCACATGCCCTGCCAACCGAAGTTGAGCGTGAGTACGCCACCCAGGAAGAACATGACGGCCTGCGCGCCCATCTGGTACGCAGCCCAAATACTCATGGGCAGGCCACGCTTGGTCTCCGGGAACCACATCGCAATGAGCGAGGGGCCGATGACCGACATGAGACCAACGCCCATGCCTTCGATGACGCGCGTTGCCATGAGGACGGCCGTGTTGTCCACCATCACACCAATGAGCGAACCGAGAATAGCGCACGCAAGGGCGATGATGCCGCCCTTCTTGGGGCCGACCTTGTTCAGGATGATGGCAGCAGGAATGGCGATGATGATGCCAACCAGCGAGAACAAAGAGCTCAGCCAGCCAGCCGTTGCCATATCGATGCTAAACGCCTCCATGAGCGTGGTCATGCAAGGGGCCACCTTGTTCTGCACGAGCGCCAGAGCGACGCCGGCAAAGATGGTCGCAAATGCGACGATCCAGCCCCGTTTGGTATTCATGAAATCATTCCTCCGATCACACAGCCGCTTGGTTCATGTCGGCATCGATGTCTGCGGCGCGCGCCGTGGCCTTGCTGGAATCATGATCGTACGTCTTCACGAAGATGAACGTGATAGCACCAACGATTGCAGCAATAGCCAGCGGAATCGTAGCGACTTCCCAGCCATAGTTCTCGATGAAGAAACCGGTCACCGGGGGGCCAAGCAGCGTGCCGATATTCAGGCCCACGTTAAGGATGCCGATAGCCGTTCCGGAATACTCCGGGCTCTTCGCAGTCGAGGGGCAGAGCGTCCAGTACACGGTGGGGATAGCGCCTTCCAGGAACGGATAGATCAGGATGAAGGGCAGAAGCAGCCCGGGATCCTGCATCCGGAAGCAGAAGAACAGAATGAACGTGTACAGCGCAAAACCGATAACGCCAACAAAGCGACGGTTCTTGAGCTTGATATGGTTCAGAAGCCAACCGATGAAGATAACGATTGGAATTTCGATGGCGTACATGATGGAGACCCACCAGTTAGACTGGTTCATGTCGCCGCCGAAGAAAGCGTTTGCCCAGTACAGCGAAATGTACGTGGCGAAACCGAAGCAGCAGAACGTAAAGATGGTGCCAGCAAGCGTAAGAATCCACGTGGAGGCGGACTTGAAGCCGTCGCCAAACTTGAATTCGTCTTCGTTCTCGCCCTCAGCGTAGTTCGGCGTGCCCTCGGGGGGCTCGTCAACCTTCCACATGTACAGGATAAGAACAACAACGCAGAACGCCACGCAGAACCACCAGACACCCTGCCAGCCAAACGATACCGTCAGGCCGCCAGCGATGAAGAACAGAAGCGTCTGCGAGCACATCATCCACGATCCCCACAGACCCATGGGAAGTCCGCGCTTTTCAGCGGGGAACCACATCGAGATAACCGAAGGGCCTACAACGGCGATCATACCCACGCCGACGCCTTCGAGCACGCGGGTGGCCATGAGCACCGCGAGGTCGGTCGCGAATGCGCCGATGATACCGCCGACAGCAGCACAGGCCAGAGAGATTACGCCAATCTTTTTCACGCCCAACTTGCGCATAAGCACCGAGGCAGGAATGGCGGTAACCATGCCCATGATGGTGAACACCGAGGTCAGCCAACCGGCGTCCGTTTCACCAATGTTGAAGTACATCATTACTACGTCGATACAGGGTGGTACTTTGTTCTGAACGTTAGCAAGCGCAAAACCGCCAAAGAAGGCGATGACGACAACAGTCCAAGCGGCCGCTGTCTTTTGCTTTTTAGTCATGTATACCCCCTTGAACATTCCCCCAATAGATTCAGTCCTAGAAATCTCTCCTTTCTCTCGGTGGTGCGCGCCCCGATGCTCTGAGGTTCCCTTCAGAGGCCGATGAATCCACGTGCGCATTCCCCGTGCGCTCGCGCGCGATGGCAACGCCATCAGACGACGATTCTCGAACCGCTTTATGTGTGAACCCTGCGCAATTACGGCACATACTCACCACATTCTGGGCACATGCCCTTCTGAATATGCATGTAATTACTTGTATGCAGGAATCATGCCAGCTTGCCCGAATTCGGAATGTGCTGGCCAGAAAGCCGCAAACTGCGTCGAATGCGGCGGGAGTGCGTTTCAAAGTGAGAATATGCTTTCAGATTGAGACGAAAAATGGTCATTGACCGATAAAATGAGCCACTCGTATGTCGTCGGTGCGGCGGGCGGGCTGCTTTGTGGGGCAAGCGGCGGGGGGCGGTGGCGAGGGGTGCGTGGGGGGCGTTTGGGCGTGAGGGGGCGAGCCCTTCCCCGACGGGCAAGGCGGCGCGGGGGCGCGGTTGGGGAACGAGCCGTATAATAAGGTAAGGAAAACAAGGTAAGGAGGACGCCATGGGTGCGGAAGAGGTTGAGACGAACGCGCTGGCGCAGGCACGCGCGGGGCATACGTTCACGTTTATGGGAACGGGCGCCGGGTGCGGCGTTCCGGCGTTTTTCTGCGACTGTCCGGCCTGCAACGAGGCGCGCCGTGACCCGCGCGCGCGACGCGGCGACTGCGGCGTGATGGTGCGCGGGGCTGAAAGCGGTGCCACCGTGCTCATTGACACGCCGCCCGACCTGCGCCATCAGCTGATACGTGAAGACGTGCGCACCATTGATGAGCTGCTGTACACGCACGCCCACTTCGACCACCTGGGCGGCTTGGGCGAGCTGGAGTACCTGGTGCAGCTGGTGAAAAAGGAGCCGCTACGCACGTACGGCAGCGCCGAGGCGCTGGCGGGTGTTGCGCAGGAGTTTCACTATATGATGTACTGCCTGGACAGGCGGGAACTCGCGCCTTTCGATGAATTGGAGTTGGACGGCGTGCGCTATACGGCGCTTCCCGTCACCCACGCGCCGGGCACCTTCGGCTACTTGATTGAGACGCCAAAGACGCGCCTGTTCTACGCGTCGGACACCGGGGCGCTGCCGGCTGAGACGGCCGAGCGCGTGCGTGACGTGGACATTATGGCAATGGATGCCACATTCTGGAAGCACAACTGGTCGCCGGATGCGCACCACAGCATACAGGAGTGCATTGAGGAAGGCCTCGCGCTGGGGGCGAAGACGCTCTACCTCACGCACCTGGCCATGCACTACGATGAACCCATCACGCTGACCCAGTTGGAAGAGTACCTGCAGCAGTATGACGGTCGCGTACGTCCCGCCGCCGACGGGTTGACGCTGGATATATAAACTGCGTTGCTGCCTGACGCCTGCTGCCTGCTGCTTATTGCCTGCCGCGTGTCGCCCATCTTGAAAGGCTTTTTGTGGAACCGATCCTTCTTCGCCTGGCAACTGACGATGATGCCACCGACATTCGTGCGGTGTATGAGCCGTATCTTGCCACGCCCATCACCTTTGAGACGGAGCTTCCCTCGCTTAAGGAATTTCGGGCGCGCATGGTGGACGCTCGCGCGACGTACCCGTATTTGGTTGCTGAGCGCGCGGGCGAGATAGTGGGGTATGCGTATGCGAGCGCGCAGCATCCGCGGGCGGCGTATGCGTGGAACGTGGAGTTGTCGGTGTACCTTGCGCTCGACGCGCGCGGGCGCGGACTTGGGCGCGTGCTGTACGAGGCACTGATTGAGCTGGTGCGAACGCAGGGAGCAAAGGCGGCGTACGCGCTGGTCACGGTGCCGAATGCGGCGAGCGAGGGGCTGCATGCTGCGCTAGGGTTTGAGCGCATTGGGCTGCAACCGCACGCGGGGTGGAAGGCGGGCGCATGGCACGATGTGGCGTGGCTGCGCAAGGAGCTTGCGCCTTATGAGGGCGCGCCGGAGCCGCTGGTGCCCTTCCCTGAGCTTCTGCGCGAGCAGCCGGATGTGGTGCGCGCGGTGCTTGAGCGCGCGAACGCGGCGCTGCGCGGATAGGGCGTTGGTATGCAGTCGCAGCGTCTGTTCGAGATTATTTATTTGCTGATGGAGCGCTCGCCGCGCACAACCGGCGAGTTGGCTAAGCGCCTGGAGGTGTCTGAGCGCACGGTGCGTCGCGACGTGGATGCGCTGTCGGCGGCGGGCGTACCGGTGTTCATGACGCGCGGCAAGGGCGGCGGCGTACACCTCATGGAGGGCTACGTGCTGGACCGCTCGCTGGTGTCCGAGGCTGAGCAGGACGAAATCCTCGCGGCGCTTTCGGCGCTGCGTCAAACGGGAGCCGCTGACGACGAGGCGCTGCCCGAGCGTGTGGCGCGCCTGTTTCGTCGCGAGAACACCGACTGGCTTGACATCGACTTTTCATTCTGGGGCGCGCCACCGGAGTATCGTCGCGCGTTCGACCTGGTTAAGCGCGCTATTTTGGAGCGGCGTCCGCTTTCGTTCACCTACCACGACGCGGGCGAGCGCACCTCGCAACGCACCGTGGAACCCGTGAAGCTGTTGTACAAGGAGCGGTCGTGGTACGTGCGCGCCTGGTGCCGCAAACGCGAGGATTGGCGCGCGTTCAAAATCATCCGCATGGTGTGGGACACCCTGGAGCTGGCGCCCGGCACCTTCGAGCCGCGTCCCCTGCCGCCCGATTTGGGCGAGAACTATTCGAACAGCCGAGGTCAGCGGATGGTGCTGACATTCTCGGGCGACGAAGGCCGCGTGCGCGAAGAGTTCGCCCCCGACGCCATCGAGCGCCTGCCCGACGGCCGCCTGCGCGTGACGTTGAACACCGAGCCCACCAACCACTCCCGCCACTACCTACTGTCTTTCGGCTCCGACCTCTACGTAGAAGAGCCCGCCGAGCTGCGAGAATGGATCCACCAGGAAGCCGCCGCCATGGTGCGACGGTATGAGGAAGAATAGCCTGCGCGCAGTTTCTCGAACTTTCTTGCAAAACCGGACATGCCCTGTCCGGTTTTATTGCGTATGGTGTTCCCTGTCTTGAAACATCGAATGAGAGGAACACCATGGATTACGAGATTGTTGAGCTTCCTGGACGCACTATCGCGGGCATCACGTGCCGCGCGTCGAACAACTCCCCCGAGGAAGGGGCCGTCATCGGGCAGCTGTGGCAGCGCTTCATGGGCGAGGGTCTGGACCGCTCCATCCCCGACACGCAGGTGACACCCTACGGTTGTTTTGCGCTGTACTACAACTATGACTTCTCCGACATGAGCTACGACCTGCTCATAGGCTGCCAAACTGGCGCGAACGCAGCGCCCGAGGGCATGGAGCGCGTCGAGATTCCCGCCGCGCGCTTCGCCAAGTTCGCCATCCGCGGCGGCGACTGCGTGAAAAGCGTGCAGGACGTATGGGCTGCCATCTGGGCCGACGAGGAACTCATCGCGCAGCGTGCGTTCACGGTTGACTTCGAGGCGTACCTGCCCGGCGAGGACATGAGCTGCGCCGACATCGACATCTTCGTAGCGTTGAAACCCACCACGGAAAGCAAGCCCTCCAAAGAAAGCGAGAACGCCAAAAACATGACTGACACCACCACACCCAGCGTGGAACCTAAGGGCACCGTTGTTGCCTACCTGCCCGAACGCTTTGCCGATTGGGAAGCGGGCCTCGCGTGCGCGGAACTCAACCGTCCGAACACCGGCTATCAGGTGCGCACAATGTCCACTGACGGCACGGCGCGCCACTCCATCGGCGGGCTCACGGTTACCCCCGACCTCGCGGCCGACGCACTGCCCGACGACACGCGCATGCTCATTTTGGTGGGCGGCGAAACGTGGCCCGACGGCAGCAACGACGCCGTGCTGCCGCTCATCGCCGCGTGCGTGGCGCGCGACATTCCTGTGGCGGCCCTCTGCGGCGCGTGCACGTTCCTCGCGAACCACGGCTACCTGGACGAATGCGACCACACGGGCAACGCCCGCTACGAGTTCGACCAGATGGCGCCCGCCTACCGCGGCCATGAGCACTTCCACAGCGTGCCTGCCATCGACGGAGGCGCCTTCATCACGGCAACCGGCGCGGCAGGCGTTGAGTTTGCGGTGCTCGCAATGGCGCGCCTCGGCGTGGAGCCGTGGGGCGGCGCGGACGTGTGGTCCGGCGCGTTCAAGCGCGGCCTGTTCGTGGAAGAATAGTCCCCGGACGCACGAGCACCGCGAACACGGGCAACAGGCAGTTGCTTGACGGGGAGGGGCGCGCATGGTTCCATGGGATAACGCATGCACTCCCCTCCCCTAACGAGAAACGAGGACCCCATGGCCATCCAGGACACGCTCATTGCGCTGCGCGAACAGCACGGACTCACCCAAACCGAACTGGCGGAGCGCCTGTTCGTCACGCGTCAAGCCGTGTCGCGCTGGGAATGCGGCGAAACGCAGCCGGGCATTGACACGCTGAAGCTCATCGCCACGGAATTCCACGTGCCGGTGGAAGCGCTGCTGGACATGCCGCTGCAAGCCGTGTGCCAAAGCTGCGGCATGCCGCTGTCAAGTCCCGAGTTGCTGGGCACGGAAACCGACGGCTCGCCGGCTGAGCATCACTGCAAGTGGTGCTACGCGAACGGCTCCTACCAGGGGCAATGCACGATGGAAGACATGGTGAACATCTGCGTCGAGAACATGACCGGCCCCGAAGCGCCGTTCACGCCCGAAGAAGCACGTACGTATATGGAATCGCTGCTTCCCTCCCTCGAGCGCTGGAAAGGCGCACAGCCGGGCGAGCTGCGATAAATCAATCGCCCGCACCCAAGGATGCGGCATCGTTAAGGAGGACTCATGGCGACAGCGTTCGATTTCAAGAAAGAGTACCGCGACTTGTATCTGCCGAAGGCAAAGCCGGCGCTCATCGACGTGCCGCCCATGACCTTCATCGCCGTGGCGGGCGCAGGCAACCCGAACGAGGAAAACGGCGCGTATGCCGAGGCACTCGGGCTGTTGTACGGGTTCTCGTTCACCGTGAAGATGGCGAAGATGGGCCCGTGGCAGCCGGAGGGCTACTTCGACTACGTGGTGCCGCCGCTTGAAGGGCTGTGGTGGGGCGGCGGGTTCGACGGCGTGCACATCGCAAACAAGGACGCGCTCAACTGGGTGTCGATGATTCGCCAGCCCGATTTTGTCACGCCGGAGGTATTCGCATGGGCGGCAGAACAGGTTGAGGCAAAGAAGCCGGAACTCAACGTGAGCCACGCTCGTTTGGTTCGCTTCACCGAAGGGCCGTGTGCCCAGGTCATGCACGTGGGGCCGTACGACGACGAGCCGGCGACCATCGAGGCTATGGAGGCGTTCATCGCCGCGTCTGGCCACGTGGACGACATAGCCGACCCGGCCAGCGGCGAAGCACTGCTGGACGCGCTCGACGCCGACGGCACCGTGCCCGCCGTGCGCCTCCACCATGAAATCTACCTAGGAGATCCTCGCCGCACCAAGCCCGAAAACCTGAAGACCGTCATCCGCCACCCGGTGAGGCCCGCGTGAGCGACGCAGCCGAAATAAACTCCCCCTGCCCCACCATTCGCGCGCGGTCCATCCTCCAGAAAGTGCGTTACGGCAGCGAGTGGTTTGGCATCGACTACAACATGAACCTCTACCGCGGCTGCGCGCACGGGTGCATCTACTGCGACAGTCGCAGCGAGTGCTACCGCATCAGCAACTTCGACCAGGTGCACGTCAAGTTCGACGCGCTTGCCATCCTGCGGCGCGAACTGCGCAGCCGCCGCGTGCGCGGCGTAGTGGGCGTGGGCGCCATGTCGGACACGTACAACCCCTTCGAGCGCGCGCTCAAGGTGACGCGCGGGGCGCTTGAACTCATTGAGGAATACGGGTTCGGCGTGTCAGTGGACACGAAAAGCACGCTGGTCACGCGCGACATCGACCTCTTGCAGGCCATCGGCGCGCACGGCGGAGCCATCGCGAAGATTACTATCACCACGGCTGACGACCATCTTGCTCGTCTTATCGAGCCGCACGCACCCCTGCCCAGTGAGCGTTTCGCTGCCTTAGCCCAGCTCGCCGAGGCAGGCATATTCTGTGGCGTGCTGTTCACACCCACGTTGCCGTGGGTAACCGACGACGATGCCACCGTGCGCGCCGTTGTGGAAGGCGCCGCGGCTGCCGGCGCGCGCTTCGTCTACCACACGACCGGCGTCACCATGCGCGACCGCCAGCGCGACCACTTCCTCGAGCGCATCGCCGCCGTCGACCCCGCGCTGCCCGTCCGCTACCGCGAAACCTTCGGCGACCGCTACTTCTGCAACTCCCCCCGCGCCACCGAAACCCGCGCCCTCTTCCGCACCCTCTGCAAACAGCACAACCTCCTCTGGCGCATGTCCGACATAGTGTCAGCCTACAAACCCACCCACCCCATCGGCACACAAAGCAGCTTGTTCTAGCTCATTCAAAGTGTGACGCGCTTCGCGCTACCTAGTTCGCCAAGAGGCAATCAACATCCCACCCTTACAACGCGAGCGGACTTGCTTGAAGGCGTTGACGTACAAGAAGCATAACCCCCGTAGCGGCGTTCTCCAGAGCGCCGTTCGCGCGAAGCGCGAAAACGCAGGTCAGAAAACCACACAGGCGCGCCCGTGATGGGAAGACGCGCCTGTGGGTTATGCGGCAGGGCGGGTGGTCCCGGCCGCGAGTGGGTGGAGTAAACCTAGGAAGCGTCTATTGCTTCCACCACATAGGAGAGGTTCGCAATAGCAACGTCACCTTCCGGGAAGTAGTTCAACTGGGTACCACTGGGAAGAAACAAACTGAAAGCCACAGCAAATTTTGTAGGATTACTGGTGCTTCCCGCAGCTAAAGTCCAACCACCATTAGGTATGGAGGTCTCATCTGAATCAAGCGGAACCTTCACCTCGTCCCCAGACCCCTCTTTCGGAGTAAGCCGGATACGAAGTCCATCAGGAATAGCTCCCTGAGCAAAAAGGGAGGCGGCACTTGCAGTTGGAGCACCCTTTACAGCCGTAATCTTTAAGGGCTTAACGGTTCCGGACGAGAAGGTAAAGTTCCCCTGACCAGTAACGTTACCCGCAGCATCAATCTGAACAAGAGCTTCACTTGGGAAAGTGAAATCTATTTTCAACGTCCAGTGAGCGGTCAAAGTGACATTGTTGTCGTCCTTGTCCCAGTTGGCTTTGCTATTACCTTCCTCGTCGTAGTACTGCTTGTTCTGGTCATCAAAGTAGCCAGCGAAGATATAACCATCCTTATCATTTGGCACTGTCACATGCTGCATAGGGGCATCATATGTCGCAGTTGTCGAGGTATCGCCGCCCTCACCTCCGTCTGGATCAAGCGTGACTTGATAGGACTTGGCTTTCCAGCAAGCAAACCACATAGCAGGTTCCACGGTGGATGTTGGAAGGTCTTGCTTGACGCCGGCCGCATTAGACCAGCCATCGAATTCGTATCCTTTCTTTGACAAACCCGCAGGAGGTTCTGTGCGCTTGAGAAGTTCAATGTCAACCGTCTTGGTTTGAGCGCCATCGTCTGACCAGGTACCACCATTGCCGTAGAATTGAACAGAAACAGTAATGGGTTTGGTGCTGTTAGAGTTGGTTACACGCAACCCCACTTCGACAGAACCTGGCTGGCCATCAGTGCCTGATGACTGGTTCTTAGACGAGTCCCATACGCGCAAACCCATGAGCGTGGTACCGACGTTGGCCTCCTCCGCAAGTGCGGGAGCGGACACCAAAGCTGTCAGAACCAGCGCACAGGCAAGTGCAAACGCAGCAACCCGCCGAGTGAACCTTGGAATGCGTGATATGTTGTTCCTGCTAGACATGCTTATTGGTATCCCTTCCGATAATCAACCCACGTGGGGTTTGTCGCAAAAGGCTGTCCTGCGTATTTGTTAAAACTCACTGCAAGCTATCTCTCACTTGCCCTCCGTAGGGCAAGGGTTCTACCCTTGCCGTCAACTGCGGGTGACTTGCAAGGTTTATCGTTACCGAGCGGCAAGGGCAGAGCCCTTGCCCTACGGAAAACCAACAACTCACAATCTTCAAGCACTCCCCCGTCACAACCCCTGTCGGGGTCACAGTCCGGGCAGATTATGGATGCCAGATTAAAGGCAGAAGCAGGGGCAAACGCCGTAGGCAAGGCCCGCGCTGAGGGTAGAGCTGGGGTCGCCGTTCGAGCCCACACAAAAGAAAACGTTGGAGTAGTTCGTATGCACAGAACGCTCCCACCAAAGGACAGCCTTTGTTAAACAAGCGTTATTCCCCGATACGACATTCTTGTAATCCCAGTATGCGTATTGACTACCCTCTTTAATAGTCCATGGATAGCTAGAATCCAAGCCGCTTCCACTGCCTATTCCTCTGAGTTCAACAAGAGAGGCAAGGAAAAGTTTGTCGTTGGAAGTAGTTATGGAGTTGCCCTCGATGTCGGTACGGGTTGGGTTATAGGGCTTCTTTACCACCTCGATAGAGTTTTGCAGTTCGGCGGGGACTAAGTCCCAAATCACATCATCGTCGGAGGCACTGTTTGCAATAACATTATCCTGATTCGGAAGGGAGGCGGGATTCATTCTTGCACGAAGTTGGCTTTGGCCCCAACCGCCGACGTTGGTATTCGGTGCAATGTTCATCTGGTAGGTTCCGCTCAGCAGATCCTTGAACTGGAAAGTGAGGCCTGCTTTGCCACCGGAGGCCTTGTCATCGTGAAGCACGTCAATGATGAGCAGGTCATAGGTTGTAGTTTCTGTAGTTCCCCAAGTGGTTTTGCATTCATACTTGGCATCATCAGCGACATAGCCTTCGTACATGCTGTAATAGAGAGAGCCTTTACCCTTGTTAGAGATATCGTTGGCATGCGCTTTGACATCGGCAAGGGAATAGAATGTGTCTGTTCCCACATCTCTCAAGTAGAAATTATCGTTTTTGTCGCCGTGGCCTGTGGGTGTGAACGTAAACCCTGCAAAGGTGCACATGACAGTGGCAAGGGATACGGTCTTGCCACTGGACGTTACATCATCTTCCATCACCTTAGCATTCGCAAGTTCAATTTTGTTCGTAAGGTTCAAGCGGAAGGTATAGGGAGCTGAGGCACTGGAAGCGATACCGAAAGCGTCTTTGTCGGTAGGAGTGGCACTATTGACACCAGTTCCATAGCCGAAACTCACGGCTGCGTCTTCGTTGCCTTTGGGGTAAAGACTGAAGAGTCTTTGGCTATCGAGGCTTCTTGAGGTGTCAAGTGTTTCGATGTTGTTTTCAACACTTATGTTAGTGCATTTAACACTATTAAGCTGCACAGATTGACCGGTGGAGTTGTTCTTGAAGATGGCAGTACCCGTAGCGCACTCTGGTTTTGTGGCAACGTCGTAGCCGTCTCCATCTCCCAAGGTTACTCGGGTGGGCGCAGTGACGCTGATTTGATTGTTGCGCGCATCTGCGAGATAGGCGGCAGGCAGAGATGAGGTGGCACTCATGAGAGCTATGTTGGATTCTGCATCGGGATTCGGGGAGACTTCTACTGTTCTGCTTGCGCGAGTAAGTTCTACACCGTCCAGGGAGAGAACGGCAGTGACGTCGGAGGTTCCTGCTTTCTTGGCTGAGACTGTGCCAGCATCCACTGACAGAGGCGCGGCGGCGTAGGAGTAGGAGGCTTCAATGGGGTCGGGGGCTTGCAGGTTGCCGCCTTCTAGAAGATTGGCCTCTTGACCGGCTTCGATGGCGAGGGGTTCTTCGGAGAGAGTGACACCATAGGACATGAGGTGGTTGTTGTCGGAGGGAAGGCCCGGGTTCCAAGAATCCTCAGAGCCAGAGGGAATGTAGATCGAGACGTTCGTGCAGCCTGCGAGAGCGTCGGTAGCGACTTTGGGAGTGCCGAGGGCTACCACGCGCTCAAGCGATGAGCAGGACGCGAAGGCGCGAGAGCCGATGGAGTTGATGCTGGCGGGGAGCCATACGGCTTTGAGGGAGGTAGCTTCGAAGGCACGCTCGCCAATAGAGCGCAGGGTGTTGGGGAACTCGATAGCTGCGAGGTTCGCGCAGCCGGCGAAGGCGGCGGTGTTGATGGTGGTAATGGTGGCTGGAAGCTTGGCACTCGTGAGGGAACCACGGTTTGCGAAGGCGTTTTCAGCGATAGTGCTTACGCGATAAGGAACGCCATTGATCTCGGCGGAAGCAGGAATTTCAAGGTTGGCTTCGAGATCACCTTTGCCTTGCCAGGAGACGGCGAGGGTGTAATCGTCGAGCAGAGTGTAGGTGAGGCCGCTAGCTTCGTTGTTGGTGTTAGGGCTTGTAGTCGTACCAGGTTGAGCAGGTTCGGCGAAGTTTTCAAAGCCTGCATTCTCCCAGACAGCTTTGCGAACTTTGTAGTCCTCACCTGCCGGAAGCGCTACGACGGCTGTGGCTTTGACTTCGTCAGCGAAAGCTGTCGGGTTGATTGATTGGACGTTGCCAAGCGCAGTGATCGACGCGATATCCTTACAACCAGCGAGGGCATACTCGCCGATGGATTCCGTCTCGTTTGGAAGCACCACGGCTGTCCCGTAAGCCGGAGGTACTGCAACCAGGGTTTTCATATCCTTGCTGAAAAGCATTCGGTCATGCGAAGTAAAATTGGTGCTGCCATCCCCGGTGGTGAGTGAGGAGCCCGAATGGCACAGGGACAATGCCTGGGCAGAGACATGGGTTGTAGAACCAGGGATGGCGATAGCACCCTCCTTGCCCTCGGGAATGAGCAGGAGATGCGAGTAATCCTTAGAGAAGATCATGCCGTCCAACGAGACAAAGCCCTCACACTTGGGGCTTATCTTGACATGCTTGAGCGACGAGACTCCCTTGAGTGCCTCGTCGTCGATTGTTTGGATTGTTTCAGGTAGGGAGAGTGATTCTACGCAAGAATCAGTGAATGCCCCCCCCCCCCCCGCAAGGGTTTTCACGGCAGTCACCGTGTAGGTATCTGCACCACTAACCACTTGGGTGGGGATGGAAATGTTTTTGAGATCGGTAGCGTGGATGCCAACAAGAGCGACTGATGCGCCGTCTTCGTTCACTTCGAAAACAAGACCTTCGGACACGAAGGTGCCGAGCGTAGCTTTGGGAGTTCCTTGAACGAGCGGGAGTGATCCGGTTGTCTGAGATTCAAGAAGGGCGACCGTAGTCGCGAGAGGTTCAGTGCTAGAGGTTGCTGGGGTTTCGCCTTGGGCGACTAAAGGCTCAGAAAGCCCCCCCCCCCCGGAGATTTTCAGATTCAGAAGCCAGAGCGGGAGCTGCTGGCCCAGCCGCGAGGCTGCACGACAGCGCGAGTACGCAAACTGTTCTGCCGTACCGTGACATTCGGTTTCGCATGGTTATCCTTGTCCTTTAGTAGTGCTTCTTCCCGTTCTATGCCGCGCGACATCGTTTCCCGGTCCGTCGCTAACATGCGGCATATATCCGGCATAGTAGCACGCGATTTTGGAATGTGCAGTGTCCGCTATCTTCCCCACCGCCAGCAAAACCAAGCCAGCAATTTCCCATTCCCGCAGGTAGATCATATTCCCCACCCGACAACTTGAGACATTCCAAAAATTTGCGCGCCTCCATATTTTCTCCACAAACAGTGACGCGCTTACGCGCTAGCTATTACGCCAGAAGACCCTCCCCTACCCTCGTTTTATGACGCGGGTTAATTGATCAGAAAGTGATACCGATAGATAAGTTGGAGGCAGGAACGTCTCACGAACCGCCCTTTCGCGCAAAGCGTGAAAATGCAGGTCACGGTTGAATTCTCCGCCTTCGGCGGAGAGGGCGCTTCGTGAAGCGCCCCTACGAAGATTACCAAATAAGTAATGTTTATTCACAACAGTATGCCCTCGTCATAATGATTGGGAGCGCATTAACCTCTTGGCGTAATTAGTAGCGCGTAAGCGCGTCACACTTAACCCCGCGCGGCCCCTATGAGACCCAGCCTTTGGCTTGGCTAATTTCTTATCCGCCGCCACCATAGATTCTCCCCTCAACAGGACAAGCGCCCTTCGCATCAGATACGGATGTGGCTTATATTCTTCTTTTCTCGTATCTTTTTAAACTACGTGAGACATTGGGAAGTTGTGCGGCGTTTGTGGGGTAGGAGGTGAGTTGGTGGAGGAAGATCAACGGAGGGGGCGGCCGCTCAGGTCGGATGCGTTCCTGAGGAAGGCCATGGAGACGTGGGGTGGCTCGGTGTACCGATTGGCGCTCGTGCACACCGGGTCGCGTGCCGACGCGGAGGATGTCTACCAGGATGTATTCATCAGGCTCGCCCAAGACACCACGCGGTTTCATAACGCCGAGCACCTGAAAGCGTGGCTGCTTCGCGTGACGACGAACCGGTGTCACGACCTGGCCCGATCGGCAAAACGTAGGCCTACGGTCGGCCTCGACGAGCTTCCCGCCGAGCCCATCCAGCCGCCCGACCGCACGCCGCACGAACATACCAACGACCTCTGGGAAGCTGTCGAGACGCTTCCCGAGTCCATGCGTCCGCTCATCCACCTGTTCTATTACGAAGGCTATTCGGGCGAAGAAATTGCCCGGCTGCTGAACCTCAATCCCTCCACAGTGCGCACGCGCCTACAACGAGCACGCACGCACTTGAAAACCACCTTGCAAGGAGGTGTCAACCATGACCGACGCTGAACGCTACCGCCAGATGATGGAACAGGAAGAACCACCCGCCCACTTGCAAGACGACGTGCTTCTTCGTGTCGCCCAGCTGCGACGCGAAGAAGCATCCCGCGACAAGACACCATTCCGAGCGACACGACCCTCAGTCACGCGACGATCTCACACCACAGCGCGACGTCAGCCTGTTCCCCTCTTAGCGAAACTCGGTGCTGGACTGGCAGCGGCATGCTTGGTTATAGGTGCCATTCTGGTTGCCCCGGTCCTTACATCCCACACACAGTACAGCTCGCTCGCCGACACGTTTGGCCTGGCTCTTTATGCCAACGCCGACGAGCCGGGACAAGCCGTTGCCATCGCCACTGACGAATCAGGCATCGTGCCGCATGGCGGTATGGGTGGCTTCAACGTTTTAACCATCTTGTATGCAGTCAACCTCACGACCGTTGGCGACAACATCGAAACAGTCACCTACAAGCTGGACGGGGAGGATGTATGCTTCGAAGTGTACTCCCTTCGCAAGACAGATGTCGGAACGTGGGCACACGATAAAGCCGAACTATCTCAAGAGTTCACCGTCGACTACCATAACCAACATCCCGAAGATTCGTTCCCGCTCATAAACGTTAACGTCGCACCACCCGAAGAGCGAGCTTCCCAAGAGCGGAGGAGCGAACTGCATGACCGTGCCGAAAACGCCGACGCAGACGAGCGTGCCGCTATCGACGAAGAACTGCGCGCACTCGAAGCGGAAGATATCGCGCGCGACCAGGCCAATTGGGCTCAATTTGAAAATCCTTCCGAACGGGAGAAAGCTTCCACAAAGAATCTTTTCTACGCTGAAGTTGATGCTGCACACAAATTGGAACAAGCAACTCTCATCGTACAAGCAACGTTTTCTGACGGCAGCGCTGCCGAAAAGCGCTATCGCATAGCCCCCATCGACGATTTCGAATGGACGCTTCTTAAACGCTGGGAAGCTCAGGGGCAACCTGAAGACGACCCGCGCCTTACTGCGCCTCTGTTTACTATCACCGAACTGGACTAGACCCTCTAGCGGCCGCGGTGTTTTTGTTTGCGTTTTTGTTGTTTGAGGGCGAAGCGGCGGGCAATTTCTTCTTGGCGGGCTTCGCGGGATGCTTGCTTGCGCTCATCTTTGTGGGCTTCGTAGGCAGCACTCATGGCTTGCTGGGCTTTGGTGCCAACACCTGCCTGTTCCACCTGTTTGCGCGCTTCGCGTTGGCGGCGCTTGGGGTTCGCATGCGCAAGAACCGCGAGATGAGCCCCGTCTGTGTCGTTAAGCATGAGGGCGAAGTTGAGGCTTGCCCAGTGGCGCAGCACGAACTCCTGAATTTCGGTGTCGGTGGGCTCGGTTGCGCCGAAGACGACGCGACATGCCCCGTAGCGCTCGGCTTCTCGGTGCTCACAAATGCCGACCCAAAATTGGCCGTCGTGTAGCACGGTCAGCGTAGACGAGGTGATGACCTGCATGATTGTCCTCCTTTATGTCGATGTGACACGAAGAACGGACAACCAAGGAGGCAGGTTACTGACGAAACCAACGGCGCACGCATGCGCCAGCGGCTTCGCGCCCGGACTACCAACCGGGCCGTGTTTTCATCTTCGCACACGCATAGTAGCACATAACGGCTGCTGCTATCGGGAGCGATACGCTGGGTGCTGCGTGCAACTTGGGTGGCTGCGGGTGCAACTGGGGGCGTGCGGGGTTGCGCGGGAGTGCGGGTGTTCGCCATACTGGTTGCGTTGGCCAACTCATCTGCCCACTTCAACCTGAAGGCATCATCATGCATGTAACCATTAACGAAGACCCCACGCTTGACGACGTGGAAGTGAGCATCACCGCACCGCGCATCGACGAGCGCGTGCAGCACATTGTCGCCAACTTGAGCGCGTTCGACCGCGTGCTCACCGGCGAGCACGACGGCGCGACGTACCGCCTTGATATCAAGGATGTGTGCTATGCCGAAACGGTTGATGGCCGCACGTTTCTCTACACGAAAAGCGCGGTGTACCAAACGCCGCTCCGTCTCTATGAGCTGGAGGACAAGCTGGCCGGCACCGAGTTTGTACGCGCCTCAAAGCAGCTGCTTGTGAACTTCGACCACGTGAAAGCCATCCGGCCTGCGCCGGGCGCGCGGCTCCAGTTGGTGCTGAGCAACGGCGAAAGCGTTATTGTCTCGCGCCAGTATGCGCCGCATATCAAGCGCAAGCTGGGCTTATAGCGTCCACTTACCTCACCATCCCCTCTCCGTCCTTTCCTCAAAGGAGCATCCTATGAAAACGTTCATCAAGCGCTTTGCCCTCACCACCTGCGTCCTCTTCACCATCTTCATGCTGGCGAGCCTGCCTATGGGCTATTACTTCGCGAACCTCTCCGGAGCCGACACGCAGGGCCTCACCATTTCACTGACGCTGCTTATTGCGTGTGCGGGGCTCGCCTTCTTGCAAGGCCTGTGGTTCAGCGGCTTCATCATCAAGAAGCTGGCGTATCCACTGCGCCTTACCGGGTTCGCTATCACGGCCGCTGCCATGCTGTTTGCCTGTGGCTGGTTCGGCGGCTGGTTTCCTCACGAAATAGAAGTGGTCGTGTCGTTCTTACTTGAGTTCGTCGCTATCTTCGCGCTGGCTACCATAGGCTACGGCATCTACTTCAAGAAAACTGCCGGCAGCTACGACAAAGCCCTCGAACGCTACCGCGAACAAAACCGCAAGTAGCACGCCGCTCCCCCCTTGCGCGCCGGGCTGCCAACCAGGCACGCAAGGGGGCTTGACTCGTGACGAGATTTCTCACACGCGTGTGCCCCAACCAGGCACGATTTCCTGTTCGAAATGACAAAACATGAAAGATCTTGCTGGTTGTGTCATCTCGAATTGGGCGTCATGCAGGTTTCAGGGGGCATGCGTATGAGAGATCTCGGTACGGCAGAAGTCCTCTCTCGCAGAGGTTGTCAAGCCTACCTCACTCCACCGCAAAGTCCTCGGAGTTGAAGTTGGTGTAGTAGCGGCCGGTTTGGGCGGTGAAGCGGAGGACGCAGTAGTCGGGGTCGGTGATGCCGAGCGAGTAGTAGGTAGTGTCGCCTTCGCGCCAGATGCGTTCTTTTGTGGCAGCATCCTCGAGCACCTCCATGGTGCCTTTCAGCATGACACCGCGGAAGAAGCGGCGGTCAACGAAGTAGATACACGCCTGGGGATGCGCCCGGTAGTGCGCAACGCGCATAGACGAGGTGTTTGTCGTGAAATAGAACGTGCGAATACCCTCGCGCTCGCGCGGTGGCAGCATAGCCTTGATCTCGGGAAAGCCGTCCGCATCCACCGCCCCGATGAACGAAGTGTTCTGGTGATCAATGAGATTCCCGATGGTCTGTTCCGGGTCGCGCATCGTCATGGGCGGCCTCCCTTCCACGTGTAGTATTTAGTATCATAGTACTCTATCATACGAACATTTGTTTGTCAATGAAACCACCCAGAATTCAGCCCCACACATCGCCCCGCCGCCTGCCGATGGGCGTGTGCCGTGCGTGACGGTTCGCCTACCGCTGGCCCGGGCGACCTTACAACGGCAGCCGTCCATGCTATTATTTTCTCGGTAATAGTAACGTGTCTCAATAAGCTGTCGGGACCGCCCCTCGGGGATCCCGCACGAAAGGAAGGACCGCATGGGCATCTACGTCATCACCGGCGCGTCAAGCGGCATCGGCGCGAAGACGGCCGAAATCCTGCGCGAGCGAGGCCACGAAGTGGTCAACATCGACCTGCACGACGGCGATATCAACGCGAACCTCGCCACCAAAGAAGGCCGCGCCGGCGCGCTTGCCGAACTGCACGAGCGCTACCCCGACGGCATTGACGCCATGATCTGCAACGCCGGCGTGTCGGGCGGCAAGGTGCCCATCTCGCTCATCATCTCGCTGAACTACTTCGGCGCCACCGAAATGGCGCGCGGCGCGTTCGACCTCCTGGAGAAAAAGGGCGGCAGCTGCGTGGTCACCTCGTCGAACTCCATCGCGCAGGGCGCGGCACGCATGGACGTAGCCGGCATGCTAAACAACTCCCCCGACGAAGATCGCATCCTTGAGCTGGTGAAAGACGTCGACCCCGCCATCGGGCATGTATACTACGCCTCCACCAAGTACGCGCTCGCCCGCTGGGTGCGCCGCATGAGTCCGGACTGGGGTTCGCGCGGTGTGCGCCTGAACGCCGTCGCGCCCGGCAACGTGCGCACCGCCATGACGGCGAACATGCTGCCTGAACAGCGCGCCGCCATGGAAGCTATTCCCGTGCCCACGCACTTCGGCGAAGAGCCGCTTATGGACCCCATTGAGATTGCGAACGTCATGGCGTTCGTCGCATCGCACGAGGCCAGCGGCCTGAACGGCGTGGTCCTGTTCGTGGACGGCGGCACCGACGCCCTGCTCAATTCCGAGAAAGTTTACTAGGAGGCAGCCATGGTTATCAACGATTTCGTCGCCGCGATGCAGGCCAAAGATCACAAGGCGCTGGCCGCGTGCTTCACCGAGGAATGCCGCCTGTTCGATTACTGCCCGTCGGTGGTCAAGCGCCAGAACTCGTTTCTGTACGGCCGCAACGCCATTGAGATGTTCTTCCACAACAAGTTCACGTTCGGCGGTTTCGGCATGCTGGATCCGCGCGTGGTGAACGAGCGCACCGTCAACTTCTACGCCGACTACAACGGCACAGTGATTCACGCGCTTGCCCAGGTGGAGAACTGCAACGACGGCGCGTGCAGCCTGGATAACAGCCTCATTCAGGAACTGGTTATCCGCCCAGCGTAACGGCCGCGCACGCCACAGCGCGCAGGTATAAACAACGGGCGGCCGCATTTGCGACCGCCCGTTTTGTTGCTATTCCGCCTTTTCAGATGCGTAGAACGTGGCTTCGTCGAACACGTCGGTGATCGATTTGCCATCCGCGAAGGGAAGCGCCAAGAACTCGCTCACCGTCGGGACCAGTTCGCTGGCATCAACGTAATGGCCCTTGTCATTGAACGTCTCCGTGTCCTGCGCGCGCCAGTATCGGTCGTTCACATCGGTGAGGTAGTACGTTTTGCCACCGACTTCCATGTACACCGAGTGCTTGGCGTGCAGGTAGACCGGCAGCTCCTCGAAGGATACGTCGAGTGCCTCCGCTGCTTTCGTTCCCATAGCGGACCCCTTTCCTTGGGCTTAACCTTGTCGCCTATCATAGCAAGAACTACCCCGCGATGCACCCGGAAAACCAGAACGATGCCAACCTTCTGCGAAAAGCGGGAGAAAGTTGAGCGCGGCGGCGTGTTTTTGTGGCGAACGGCGGCCTTTTTGGTGCTTTACGCGCGCGTGGCGAAGAACCGCTCGGCGATGCGCGCGGCCTCGGCGGCGTCCTTGCCGTAGTAGTCCGCCCCAATTTCGTGCGCATACTCGGAGGTGAGCACGGCACCGCCCACAAACACGCGCACATCCGGCACCTGCTCGTGCAGCAGCTGCACGGTGCGCTCCATGGCCCGCACCGTGGTGGTCATGAGCGCCGAGAGGCCCACAAGGCGCACGCTGTGTTCGCGCACCGCCTGTACCACCTGTTCAGGGGCCACATCGCGCCCGAGGTCTATCACGCGGTAGCCGTAGTTTTCCAGCAGCATGCGCACGATGTTCTTGCCGATGTCGTGGATGTCGCCCTGCACGGTGGCAAGCACGATGGCTTTGTCGTTGTCGATAGGCGCGGCGTCGCCCATGCGGGCGCGCACCACGTCGAAGCCGGCCTTGACCGCCTCGGCCGAAGCCATGAGCTGGGGCAAGAAGAACGCGCCGCTGTCGAAGCGCTCCCCCACCACGTCGAGCGCGGGGATGAACACGCCGTCGATGAGGTCGAGCGGGTCGTGGTTCGCCAGAAGGCGCTCGGTGGCGGCCGTCATGGGAGCCTTGCGGCCGGTGAGGATGAGGTGCACCATTGCGCGCACGTCGTCCGCCGCGTCGGCGAGCGCGGTCGGGAGGGGGAAGGGGTCGGCGCTGGCTGCGGGCGCGGGGGCGCTGTCGCACCGCACGGGATCCTTCGACTCCGCGCTGCGCTCGCTCGGGCTGGCGGAGGGGGAAGCGGCTGGTGCCGCGTAGGGGTCGGGGGCGGTGGCGTAGTGTTCGACGAAGGCGGCGGAGCCTGCGTCCTGACCGCTCAACACCTGCCAGGTGGCAACTGTGTCGCGGTAGCGGGCGGAAAGCGGGTTCAGGATGGGCAGGTCGAGGCCCGAGGCCAGGGCGGCGGCCAAAAATGTTGCGTTCACCAGGCCGCGTTGTGGCAGGCCGAAACTCACATTCGACACGCCCAGCTCCGTGCGCACACCGAGGCGTTCCTTCACGAGGCGCACGGCGCGCAGCGTTTCGCGCACCTCGTCCTGGTTGGTGGCGGCGGCCATCACCAGGCAGTCGATGACGATGTCCGCGCGCGGAATGCCCTGCGCCTCCGCGGCGGCCACAATGCGCTCGGCCGCGCGCAGGCGTCCCTCGGCGGTGGGCGGGATGCCGTCCTCATCAAGCGTGAGGCCCACCACGGCGCAGCCGTACTTCTTCACGAGGGGCAACACGGCCTCCAAGCTGGAGCGTTTCGCGTTCACGGAGTTCACGAGCGGCTTGCCGGCGTAGCAGCGCACGGCGGCTTCCACGGCCGCGGGGTCGCTTGAGTCAATTTGCAGCGGTAGCGTGACCGTGGCCTGCAACCGCTCGATAGCCTCTGCAAGCGCGGCGGGCTCGTCGAGTTCCGGCAGCCCCACGTTTACATCCAAAATGCCGGCGCCGGCTTCTTGCTGCGCCACCGCCTCGCCCACCAGGTGGTCGTAGTCGCCCGCCTTGAGCGCGGCGCGCAACTTCGGCTTGCCCGTGGGATTGATGCGCTCCCCCACCACGACCACGTCCGACGAGCCCTGCGGCAGCACGACCGCCTCCTGCGCGCTCGTGACCACGAAGGCATCCGGCATCGCGCGTGGCACGGGCGTACGGCCCGCCACCAACTTCGCAAGTTCTTCCACGAAGGCGGGCGTAGTGCCGCAGCAGCCGCCCACTACGCTCACACCCGCATCAATAATGCGGCTCATAACCTCGGCAAACGCAGCCGGTTCCACGTCGTACACCGTGCGACCATCCACGAGGCGCGGCAGGCCTGCATTCGGCCGCACCACTACAGGACAGCGGGCGAAGCGCAGAAGCTCGTGCGCCACCGGTTCCAACTCTTCCGGCCCGAGCGAGCAGTTCACGCCCACCACATTCACGCCGAGCGCCGAAAGCGTGGCCGCCGCCACGGTAGGCGACGTGCCCAAAAACGTGCGGCCATCCTCGCCAAAGGTAAGGGAAGCGAATACGGGCAGGTCAGAGTGCTCCTTAGCCGCCAGTACCGCCGCCTTGGCCTCGCGCAGGTCGGTCATAGTTTCAATGAGCACGATATCGCAGCCCGCGTCCACTACCGCGCGCACCTGTTCAGCGAACACTTCATACGCCTCTTCGAACGAGAGCGTGCCAAGCGGCTCCAAAAGCGCGCCGATGGGCCCGAGTCCCCCCGCCACGTAGCGGGCGCCCGCCGCGCGCGCGTTGGCGGCGGCCGCGCGATACACGTCAGCCACCGAGGTGCGGCCCGCCAACTTGTGCGCGTTCGCGCTGAACGTGTTGGTGGTGATCATCTCCGCGCCGGCAGCCACGTAGCTTGCATGGATGGCCGTGATGGCTTCCGGGTCGCTGAAGTTCAGCAGGTCGGGCAATTCGCCGTGCGCCGTGAGGCCCTGGGCTTGCAGCAGCGTTCCCATGGCGCCGTCCTGCACGAGAAAGTCCTGGCCGCGCAACACGCGCTCCAAATGCGCGTCAGCGATGCGCAGGCCAGCAAGGGGGTCGGGCAGCTGCCCCTCGGGCGCGCTCGCGTTCGGCGTGGCGGCGTGTGGGCAGGTAGACGAATTATCCATGACAGGTCCTTCCTTGACCTCTGAGCGTGCACGCCTCCCGTAGCGCGCACGACGCACACCCCGAACGCACCGAGGCGTTCGGCGGCTCGCCTTCGAACAGGCCCACCACCGCCGTGATGCTTTTCGTGGGCACGAGCAAGTTCCCCTCCGTGCACACCAAACCGATGCGGCGCGGCGCGTCGAGCGCGTCGAGAAACGCGGGCTGCACGTCAAGCGGCAGGTCGCCGTAGCCGGGGCTGTAGCGGAAGTTCGTGCGCAGGCCGCGCGCGACAGCCTCTTCCACAATGCGGGCTTCCTCTGCGTCGGCCGCGGCCTCCACCAGCGACGACGCGGCGGCTCCGTACATGAGCGCGTCCGTGGGGCTTATCGCCGCGCGCTGACGCAGCGCGCGCTCGCTTTCAACCCCCAGCGTGCACGCCATGAGCGCCACATCACGCGCACCCTCTAAGTGGCGCGCGATGTCACGCCCCTCAAGCACCAGGCCGCAACCCGCTAACACCACACGGCACTCGTTGGAGCGTTCAGAATCAAGGGGAAACACGGCATGCACGCAGCGCGGGTGCAGTTCGCGTTCGCACGCTTCCACAGCTTCGTCGAAGCGGCCCGCCAGGTCAACGTCGAGTTCCTGGCCGCTGTAGCCCAGGTAGCGCAGCGCCTCGGCGCGGTCGACGCGCAAACGCCCATCAGGCGCCATTAAGAAACCGCCTCGTCGGAGCCAGCCGCAGCCGCGCCCTGCTTCCACGAAGCGCGCAGGGCCGACGCGCAGGCGCGCGCAATGTCGGGCTGGTTCATCGTGTACACGTGCAGGCCGTCCACGCCATGCGCCTGCAACTCCACCAGCTGCGCGCACGCATATTCAATGCCGGCCGCACGCAGGGCCGCGGGGTCGTCCTCGTACTTCGCCAACAGCTTGATAATGGGAGATGGCAGCGAGGCACCGCACATGAACACCATGCGCTCGATCTGTGCTTTCCCGAGAAACGGCATGATGCCGCACGCGATGGGAACCGTGATGCCCGCCTTATCGGCTGCCTCGCGGAAGCGGTAGTAGTACTCGTTTTCGAAGAACAGCTGCGTCACGAAGAACCGCGCGCCCGCGTCCTGCTTCTGCTTGAGGTGTGCAACCGACGCCTTGAAGTTGGTACACTCGATGTGCCCCTCCGGATACGCCGCCGCACCCACGCAAAACCCCTCGTCAGCCAACCGCATGATGAGGTCTTTCGCGAAACGGAACGGCCCTGCGTCAGGCTCCGTCCCCGGCACGCGGTCGCCGCGCAGCGCGAGCACGTTCGTCACGCCCTTGTGCTTGAGGTCGTCGAGCGCCGCCGCGAGCGAGTCCTCCGTGGCGCCCGCGCAGGTGAGATGCGCCACGGTGGGCACGTCGAAGTCGTCGTGGATCATTGCGGCCACGTCGGCCGTGGCGCGCTTGTTGCCGCTGCCGCCGGCCGAATACGTCACGCTCACGAAGTCGGGCAGCAGCATGGCTAGTTCAGCGGCCACTTCGTGCGCCGTTTCCAGCGTGAGGTCGCCCTTGGGCGGGAATATCTCGAACGACAGGGGTTGCCGTCCCGTCGCGCGAGCCTGGTCATAGATGTCACATACGGTTCTCATGCGGGTCATTATACGGAAGCGCCCGGGGCCCGGCAAACCGGAACCCGGGCGCACACCATTTACTCACCGAACGCGTTAGCGCCCCACCGCCTGGCGAAGCTTCCCGATGGGAGCCCACGTAAACACCGCGCCCACGATGCACAGCACAAACACGAGGCCGGACACGAATCCCGAGGCCGGCGCCACGTTCACGCCCACACCGATGAGCGCCCACAGAAACACAATCTGGAAGAAGTTATCCTGATAGGTCTTCTTCATGATGTAGCCCAGCACCAGCACGCCAGCCGTGAGTGCTATCACCGACAGCCCGTTCAGGAACGGCACGCCGCCGTCAAGCACGCGCGTAATGAGGATGGCCATGTTCGCCAGCGTGGCCACGGTCACCCACGCGGTGTAGAGCGACACGGGAATCCAGCCGGCGCCCGAGGTGGCCGTGCGGCGCACGTTCATGTAGAGCGCCGCCAGCGTGGCCCACTCGGCCAGAATGACGATGAAGGAGATTCCCACCAGCTCAAAGTACCAAAGCGCCAGCCAGAGCACGTTCAGCACGCAGCTGGCAATGAACAGCACCGACGTGGGCGTGAACCGCTTCGGCCGCGCCGGGGCCTGGCGCGTGTACGCCACCAGCCACACAATCATGGCAATATAGATGACCGACCAGATGGAGAACACGTAGCCGGCCGGCGTGAACCACGTGAACACGCCGTAGGCCACGGTGGCCGACGTGTTACCGCCCAGCTGACCTCCTTCTATGACCGCGTTGCCAATAAGCGTGAGCGCGTAGACAATCCACATGGTCACCGTTTCAGGCGTGAGATAGCCGCCGCGCTCAAGCTTGCGCCCGGTGTGCGTGTTGCGAGCCCGCTGGACAACGCCGGGGGCCGCTGTTGCATGATAGGCATGATTAGGCATGATGCACCTCGCTTTCTTACTAGGTAGGTGCCTCAGTGTAGCGCTGCGCGCAGGCGAAACCCGTTACGGGAGTCTGGCAGTCCTGAATCGCTTCGGCGCAGATCAGAAGCATAGTTGTAAGCGATGAGGGGCGCGATTAGCCGATGCGCATGCGCAGAAGGTCGCCGGGGGCGAGGGGCGCGTGGGGCGTGGCGGCGGCGGCGCTCGTGGTGTCGCAGGCTTCTGGGTCGAAGCAGTAGCGTTCAGCCGAACGGTTCGCGACAGGCACCGGCGTGGGCACGCCTTTTTCGGGAAGCCACGCGAGGTTGCGCACCCGCACGCGCGTGACAGGGCGATGCGGCGCGAGCACTTCCAGTTCGTCACCTTCGCTGAAGCGGTTGTAGCAGGTGACAATCGTGCGTTCGCCCACCTCTTCCACAGTGGCGGCGTGCAGGCACTCCTTCACGTAGCCGTCGCGCTCGGGCGTCTGGGTGGCGCGCCCGTAGTAGAAGCCGGTGGAATACGGGCGGTGCGAGACGGTGAGCAGCTCGGGCGCAACCTCGGCGGGGTCGGCACCGTCGAGCACGGCGCGGTAGGCGTGCACCACCGTGGCCACGTAGAACGCCTTCTTGTTGCGGCCCTCAATCTTGAAGGACGTGATGCCGGCCGCCGCGAGATCGTCCAGGTGCGCAAGCATGTTGAGGTCCTGCGCGTTCATGACGTAGGTGCCGCGCACGTCCTCTTCAATGGGGTAGAACTCGCCGGGGCGCTGCTCTTCCACCAGCGCATAGCTCCAGCGGCACGGCTGCGCACAGTAACCTTTGTTGCCGGAGCGCCCGGTCATGGCCGAGCTGATGAGGCAGCGGCCCGACACAGCCATGCACATGGCACCGTGTACGAACGCCTCCAGCTCCAACTCACGCGGGGCATCAGCGCGCATGCGGGCGATGTCTTCCACGCTCATCTCGCGGGCACACACTACGCGGCTTGCGCCCAGCTCATGCCACATGCGGGCCGCTTCCGCGTTGCAGACGCCCGCCTGCGTGCTCACGTGCAGATGCACGCCCGGCGCGTGCTTTCGCGCGAGCGAGAACGCGCCGAGGTCGCTCACGATGAAGGCATCCACGCCGGCGGCCGCGAGGGCTTCCAGGTACGCAGGGAGCGCGACGAGGTCATCGGCATCCATGAGCGCGTTTAGCGTCACATACGCACGTGCGCCCGCAGCATGCGCGCAGGCCACCGCCGCAGGCACCTCATCAAGCGCAAAGTTCGTCGCCCGCTGGCGCAGCCCAAAGCGGTCGCACGCAAAGTACACCGCATCCGCCCCAAACCGCACCGCCGCCTCCAACTGCCCTCGCCCACCCGCAGGCGCCAGCAGTTCAGGAATGGTGCGGTTGTCAGCAGAAGTGGTCATGGTTAGGCCAGCGTGACTCGGGGGCCCTGCGGGGTGTCTTCAATGACGAAGCCCAGGTCAGTGAGGCCGTCGCGGACGGCGTCGGCGCGGCCCCAGTCTTTGGCGGCGCGGGCTTCGGTGCGGGCGGCCAAGAGCGCTTCCACGGCCTCGGTCGTGTTGCAGCCCTCGTAGCCGGCCAGCTCAGCTGCCAGGTTAACCACCTCAGCGGGGTAGCCATCGTCGCCTTCCCCGCAGCCCGCTTCAGGAGCCGCCACGTCGATGCCAAACACGCCCAGCAGCTCCACAATCACCCCGCGCGCGTCGCGCAGCGCCGGCACGTCGGTGATGGACACGGTCTTGCCCGCGGTCTGCGCGTTCACGTCAGCGATGAAATCAAACACCTCGCCCAACGCCTTGCAGGTGTTGAAGTCGTCATCCATGGCCAGGATGAAGCCCATCTTCACCGCGCGGGTGCGCTCCATGAGCGCGCGCACGTCAAGCGGCGAAGGAATGTCCGCGGCATTTTCCAGCAGCCAGTCGAGGTTCTTCACGGCGTTTTTGATGCGCCCAAGCGCCGCACCTGCCTCAGCCAGGCGTTCGTCGGAGAAGTCGAGCGGGCTGCGGTAGTGCGTCTGCAGCATGAGGAAGCGCAGCACAGCCGGGTCGGTCACCTCCAGCACGTCGTGCAGCAGCTTGAAGTTCCCGAGCGATTTGCTCATCTTTTCGGAGTTGATTTGCAGCATGCCGCCGTGCATCCAGTGGTTCGCGAACGTGCAGCCGCACGCCGCCTCGCTCTGTGCGCGTTCGTTCTCGTGGTGCGGAAACACCAGGTCGGCCCCGCCGCCGTGGATGTCGAACGGCAGACCCAGGTACTTGCGCGACATGGCAGAGCACTCGATGTGCCAGCCCGGACGCCCCATTCCCCAGGGCGATTCCCACGCGGGCTCACCAGGCTTAGCGGCCTTCCACAGCGCGAAGTCGAGCGGGTCGCGCTTGCGATCTTCCACACCCTTGCCGTCGGCACGCAGCTCGCGGTGGCCGCTTTCCATCTCATCCACGTTGCGACCGGACAGTTCGCCATAGGCCGCATACGAGCGCACGGCGAAGTACACGTCACCGTCCACGTCATAGGCGTGCCCACCGTCGATGAGTTCCTGAATGAGCTCAATCATCGCGGGGATTTCCTCGGTGGCTTTCGGGCGCACATCGGGGTCGAGCACGCCCGCGGCACGCATATCTTCGATAAACGCTGCGGTGTATTCGGCAGCCACCTCGGCGGCATCGCGTCCCTCTTCGTTCGCCTTGTTGATAATCTTGTCGTCCACGTCGGTGACGTTCTGCACAAACGTCACGTCAAAGCCGCGCCACATGAGGTAGCGGCGAATCACGTCGAACGAGATGAACGTGCGCGCGTTGCCAATGTGAATGCGGTTGTACACGGTGGGGCCGCACACGTACATGCCCACCTTGCCGCGCTCGAGCGTTTCGAGGTCAACCTTTTCGCGCACCTTGGTGTCGTAGAGTCTAATCATGAGCGCTTCTCCTGCTTCTCAAGCTCTTCTAGTTTCTTTTCGAGCGCTTGGATGCGCTCGCAGAGGTTCTCGCACTGCTCTTCAATGGGATCGGGCAGGTTCTCGCGGTGCTTCGCGGCGTCCTTGGCCTCGCGCTCCACGCGCTTGCCGTCGCGCATGACAATGTGCCCCGGGATGCCCACCACCGTGGAGTTCGGCGGTACGTCCTTCACCACCACAGCGCCGCCTCCCACCTTGGAGTTTTCGCCGATGGTGATGTTGCCCAACACCGATGCGCCCACGCCCACCAGCACGTTGTTTTCCAGCGTGGGGTGGCGCTTACCAATTTCGTGGCCGGTGCCACCCAGTGTGACGCCCTGATAGAGCGTGCAATCGTCGCCGATGATGGTGGTTTCGCCAATGATAACGCCCATGGCGTGGTCGATGAAGAAGCGTCGCCCAATCTGCGCCGCCGGGTGGATTTCAACGCCCGTCATCCAGCGGGTGAACTGGGACGATATGCGCGCAAGACTTTTGAGACCGTGATTCCACAGCCAATGCTCCACCACGTGCGACCAGCGCGCGTGCAGTCCCGGATACGTCAACCAAATGACGAACGAGTTCTGCGCCGCCGGATCGCGCTCCTTAACAGCCTGAATATCCTCGCCAATAGTTTTGAAAATGTTCACAAAAACCCTCTCTGTCGATGGAGAATTGTAGCACAGCGTCTGACGCCGGCCGCAATCCAGAGCAGCCGGCTCTTAGAAACATCGACAGAGTAAACACACGGCGGTGGCGGAGATGCCTTCTTCGCGGCCTTCGAAGCCGAGGTGTTCGGTGGTGGTGGCTTTCACGCCCACGTTCTCGACGGAAATGCCCATGGCGGCGGCCAGTTTTTCGCGCATGGCGTCGCGGTAGGGCGAGAGTTTGGGGGCCTGAGCAGCAATGACGGAATCGACGTCCAGGATGGTGTAGCCTTCTGCGCGCACCTTGTCAGCCACGGCGGACAGAAGTTTGAGGGAGTCGGCGTCCTTGTAGGCGGGGTCGGTGTCGGGGAACAGCTTCCCGATGTCGCCGCCGCGGATGCCGCCCAGAAGCGCGTCGGAAATGGCGTGCGCCAACACGTCGGCATCCGAATGACCCAGCAGCCCGCGCGTGTGCGGAATGTCCACGCCGCCCAGGATAAGCTTGCGCCCCTCAGCGAACGCGTGCACGTCATACCCTTGGCCTATACGGAGGGCGGAAAATGCTTCGGTCAGATCGGTCACTGGTTCTCCCCTATCAGCGCGCGGCTTGCAGCTGTGGCACGCTATTGCTCCAGGTCTTTCAGGTAAATGGCTCGCACGGCGGCGGCGAGCATCAGGTAGTCTTCGGGGACGGTCAGCTTGATGTTGTCGCGCTTGCCTTCCACTACGAGCACACGGCCACCCAAACGCTCAATGAGCGACGAGTCGTCGGTGCCCACAAAGCCGTCCGACAGCGCCGAGGCATGGGCGCGGCGGTAGATGCCCGCACGGAACACCTGCGGCGTCTGGGCATTCCAGAACACACGGCGGTCGGGCGTGCCCATGATCACGCCATTCTCCACCACTTTAAGCGTGTCGACGGCCGGATGCGCCACCACAGCGCCGTCGCAGTCGATGTTGCCTTTCAGCGTGGCAATGGTATGCCCAATGAGTTCGGGTGAAATGAGCGGGCGCGCGCCATCGTGCAGGATGACGTATTCGTACTCGTCGGGCACGAATTCCAGGCCGGAGAACGCGGACTCCTGACGGCTCGGGCCGCTCGGTGCCACCACCACGGGCGTCACAAACGGGAATGGGTCGATGGCTTTCTTCAGATACTCATCGCAGCGGTCTTCAGGGCACACAATAACAATGAGCCCGATGTCGCCCACCGCGTCAAACGCCTCAGCCGACCACGTGAGAATGGGCTTGCCGGCAATTTCCACCAGCTGCTTGCCGCCCTCTTTGCCGAAGCGCTCCCCCGTTCCGCCAGCCAAAATGATGGCTGCCGTCTGCGGGTTCTTGTCCACTTCGCCCTTCAGCCCGTGCAGCGACTGCGCAAGGGTATCCAAGTCCAAATCATCACTCGTCAACTCCGGCGCGCGCAGCACCTCCGACGAAAAGATAGGGTCAATGGTTTTGGGCATGGCAATCCCTCTCGCAGTCGTTCATTAGTCTTCACATAGTATGACAGAGCGCGCGGCCTTCGCAAGCCGCGCGCTCTCGTTTCATTATAATGTCAGTCGGCGTTAGTCCGCAGCGCCACCGGCGGCGGAGCCGCCTCCGGAGGTGACACCGGCGTGGCCGAGGTCGTAGTTCGTCAGCAGCAGTTCAGCGTCGCGCGCGATGCTATCGCGCTTGCGCGGCTCGGGGATAGCGCCCGAACCCTGCGTGAACACCAGCTCGCCGTCCACGGCATCCACGTCAATGATGGAGCCACTCTCCCACTTGCCCTCGAGAATTTCCTCGGACAGCGGGTCTTCCAGCAGGCGCTGGATGGCACGGCGGAGCGGACGGGCGCCGAACGTGGCATCGGTGCCTTCCTTCGCAATGAGCTTGCACGCCGCATCCGTCAAATTGATGGACATGTTCTGCGCGATAAGGCGCTCGCGCAAATCGGCCACCATGAGTTTCACAATTTCGCCGATCTGCTGTTCGGTCAGGCTCTTGAACACGATAATCTCGTCGATACGGTTCAGGAACTCGGGCCTGAACAGCTTCTTCATCTCGGACATGACGCGGCTCTTGATCTCCTTGTCGGAGAGGCCCGCGTGGTCGTCGGTGGAGAAGCCGAGCGTCGAAGGCTGCGCGATCTCGCGTGCGCCCACGTTCGACGTCATGATGATAACCGTGTTGCGGAAGTCAACCGTGCGACCCTGCGCGTCCGTCAAGCGGCCCTCCTCCAGAATTTGGAGCAGGATGTTGAACACGTCGGGGTGCGCCTTTTCAATCTCGTCGAACAGCACCACCGAGTAGGGGCGCTGGCGCACGGCCTTCGTCAGCTGGCCGCCCTCGTCGAAGCCCACGTAGCCCGGAGGCGAACCCACCAGGCGCGACACGCTGTGCTTCTCCATGTACTCGGACATGTCGAACGAGAGCAGCGCATCCTCGGAGTTGAACAGGAACTCGGCAAGCGCTTTCGAGAGTTCAGTCTTACCCACGCCCGAGGGGCCCAGGAAGATGAACGAACCGGCCGGGCGCTTCGGATCCTTGAGGCCTGAGCGCGAGCGGCGGATGGCCTTCGAAAGCGCGGTCACGGCCTCTTCCTGGCCAATCACACGCTCGTGCAGCACCGATTCCATGCGCAGCAGCTTCTCGGTTTCGGCCTCGGTGAGGTTCGACACGGGCACGCCCGTGGTCATGGACACCACATCCGCGATGTCTTCCACCGTCACCTGCTGGATGGTTTTCTGGGCGTTTTCCTCCCAGTCCTTTTCGGCCTGGGCGCGCTTATCCTTGAGCTGGGCTTCCTCGTCGCGCAACTGGGCGGCGCGCTCGAAATCTTGGGCGGCGATGGCGCCGTCTTTCTCGGCGCGCAGCTTGCGCAGTTCCTCGTCCAAGTCACGCAGTTCCTTCGGCAGCGTCATGTTGCGAATGCGCATGCGCGCGCCCGCCTCGTCAAGCACGTCGATGGCCTTGTCGGGCAGGAAGCGATCCTGGATGTAGCGGCTGGCCAGCAACACGGCCGCTTGCAGCGCCTCGTCGGTGAAGTGCACCTGGTGGTGCGCCTCGTAGCGGTCGCGCAGGCCCTCCATGATGCGCAGCGCCTGTTCCTCGTTCGGCTCGCCCACAGTGATGGGCTGGAAGCGGCGCTCAAGGGCGGAGTCTTTCTCCAGGTGCTTGCGGTACTCGTCGATGGTGGTGGCGCCGACGACCTGAATCTCACCGCGGGACAGCGGCGGCTTCAAAATGGCGGCGGCGTCGATGGAGCCCTCGGCCGAGCCCGCGCCGATGAGCGTGTGAATTTCGTCGATGAACAGGATAATGTCGCCCGCGTCCTGCACCTCTTTGATGCACTTCTTCAGGCGCTCTTCGAATTCGCCGCGGTACTTCGACCCGGCCACGAGCGCACTCACGTCAAGCGTGAACAGGCGCTTGTCGCGCAGAATGTCGGGCACCTGGTTCGACACGATGAGCTGCGCCAAACCTTCGACCACGGCTGTTTTGCCGACGCCCGGCTCGCCGATGAGCAGCGGGTTGTTCTTCTGGCGGCGCGAAAGCACCTGCATGACGCGCTCGATTTCGCCGGCGCGGCCGATGACCGGGTCCAGCTTGCCGTCGCGCGCCTTCTTCGTAAGGTCGGTGCCGAATTCCTTCAGCACGCTGTCGGAGCCCTGCGCGCTCTGATCGAATGCATTGCGACCAGCGTAGACCGGGCTTTGACCCACGAGGTCGTTCAGCGCGCTGCGCACGTCGTCGCCCGACACGCCCAGGCGCGTGAGTACCTCAAGCGCCGTGCCGTCGCCTTCGCGCACGATGCCGAGCAGCAAGTGCTCGGTGGAAATGTAGGATTGACCCATCTGCATGGCCTCGCGCAGGCTGTTTTCCAGCACGCGCTTCACGCGGGGCGTGAACGACAGGTGACCCGACACATCGGTGTCCTCGTCGATGGCCACCACCTGGCGAATGGCTTGCACCACGCCGTCGTACTTGACGTTCAGGCGGTCGAGCGCCTGGGCGGCCAGGCCGTCTTTCTCCTGGATGAGTCCCAGCAGGATATGTTCGGTGCCCACGTAGGGCTGATGCAGCGAGCGAGCCTCGTCCTGGGCAAGGACAAGCACTTTGCGCGCCTTGTCGGTGAACTTTTCAAATGACATGTAAAGCCTCGATTCTCGCGGAGCTTCTTGTGTTTCACGGTACATGCTAGCACTCTCGTCAAGAGAGTGCCAACGCAAAGCAGGCCGCACACGCTCGCTCCATAACTTGAGCCCTTGGCTACAACGGCGACCATCGTATCACGACCTCCCCCAGCCCGCGTACGAGCGGCCGGATGAGACCGAACGTGCTCATTTCTGACGAGGAACTGAAACCTCGGGCCCTCACGTACAAGGAGGCCGCCCGGCATCAACGCACGGACAGCCTCCTGGATAACGCTGCGTACCTACTTATATTAGTACAGCTTCGCTCCTGCGGGGATGCGGTCGTCTACCATGAGCAGGTTGAGGCGCTCCTCGGGCTCGCCGTTCTCGCCGGGTTCCTCGTGGATGGCACTGATAATCATGCCGCACGAGTCCACACCCATCATCTTGCGCGGCGGCAAGTTGGTGATGGCGATAAGCGTGCGGCCCACCAGCTCTTCCGGCTCGTAGTACGCGTGGATGCCGGAGAGGATGGTGCGGTCGGTGCCTGTGCCGTCGTCGAGCGTGAACTGCAACAGTTTCTTGCTCTTCGGCACGGCGATGCACTCCTTCACCTTCACAGCGCGGAAGTCCGACTTGCTGAACGTGTCGAAGTCCACCTCGTCTTCGAACAGGGGCTCGATGACCACCTTCGAGAAGTCGATGGGCTCGGGAGCGGCCGCCGCTGCGGGAGTAGCCGCCGCGGCCGGGCGCGAACGCCCGCCCACTGGGACTTCGTCGCGCATGTGCGGGAACAGCAGCACATCGCGGATGGACGGCGCGTCGGTGAGCAGCATGACCAGGCGGTCGATGCCCACACCCACACCGCCCGCAGGCGGCATGCCGTACTCAAGCGCGCGCACGTAGTCTTCGTCGTAGCCCATGGCCTCATCGTCGCCCGAGTTCTTGGCATCCACCTGCGCCTGGAAGCGCTCGGCCTGATCGACCGGGTCGTTCAACTCGCCGAAGGCGTTGGCGTACTCATGTCCGCAGATGAACAGCTCGAAGCGCTCGGTAAAGTTCGGATCGCCCGCCTTCTTCTTGGCCAGCGGCGACACCTCAAGCGGGTGGTCAATCACGAACGTGGGTTGGATGAGTTTCTCTTCGGCCACGGCCTCGAAGATCTCGGCGATCAGCTTGCCCTTGCCCCACGCGTCCTCGGCGTGGCCGCCGTTCTTCTCCAGGATGGCCACCAATTCCTCGCGCGTGCGCTCGAAGCTGACGTCCTCGCCCGCGCCGGCGCTCGCCAGTTCGGCCATGGACTTGCGCGGCCACTCGCCGGACAGGTCGATGTCCTGCCCCTGGTAGGTGATCTGGAGCGTTCCGCAGGCGGCCAGCGCCGCCGCCTGGATGTAGCCCTGCGTGAGCTCCATCATGCCCTCAAGGTCGGAAAACGCCTGGTAGGCTTCCATCGTGGTGAACTCGGGGTTATGGTACGGGTCCATGCCCTCGTTGCGGAACTGACGGCCGATTTCGAACACCTTCTCAAACCCACCCACCAAGAGGCGCTTGAGCGGCAACTCGGTGGCGATGCGCAGGAAGTAGTCGCGGTCGAGCGCGTTGAAGTGCGTCGTGAACGGCTTGGCGTTCGCGCCGCCCAGAATGGGATGCAAAAACGGCGTTTCCACCTCGTAGAAGCCCTGGTCCTCCATGTAGCGACGGATAGCCGCCACAATCTTGAAGCGCTTCTCGAAGGTGTTTTTGACCTCGGGGTTCATGACCAGGTCGACGTAGCGCTGGCGATAGCGCGTCTCTTTGTCCGCTAGGCCGTGGAACTTCTCAGGCAGCGGGCGCAGCGACTTGCTCAGCAGCTCAAACGATGTCACAGCCACGGACAGCTGTCCGCGCTTCGTGCGCATCATGGTGCCGTGCACGCCAATCCAGTCGCCCACGTCGAGGGCTTTCAATTCCGCGAAGGCGTCTTCGCCCAGCGCGTTGATGCGACAGAACAGCTGCATGTCGCCCGTGGAGTCGCGCAGCTCAAGGAAGGCCAGCTTGCCCTGGTCGCGCTTGGCCATCACACGGCCCGCCACCTGCACTTCGTCCTCGGTGGACGCGCCGTCTTCCAGGTTCGCATACTGTTCGGCCAGATCAGCCAGATGGTGCGAATACTTGAACGCGTGGCCGTACGGGTCCTTACCCGCCGCCATGAGCGCCTCACGCTTAGCGCGGCGCACCGCAATGGGGTCGTCTTCGATGACGTGCTCAGTCTGCTCGGGGGTATCGCTCATAGGTTGTCCTCAAACTCGCAGGTTGGCGTAATGGGAGCCTTAGTGCTCGATTTTGACGATGACCATGGAGATGTCGCGGCCGGTGGGGCCTGTCGTCTCCACTTTGTCGCCCTTCTTGTGGCCCAGCAGCGCGGCGCCCACCGGAGACTCGTTCGAAATCTTGCCAGCGGCGGCGTCGCTCTCGGCGCCACCCACAATGGTGAACACGCGCTCTTTGCCGCCCATGTCCACGGTCACCGTGGAGCCGATGTTCACCTTACTGGAGCGCTTCGGCGTGTTGACCACGGTCGCCTCAGACAGGATGCGGCTGATCTCGGCGATGCGCGCCTCCATCATGCCCTGCTCGTTCTTCGCGTCGTCGTACTCGGAGTTCTCCGAGATGTCGCCGAACTCGCGCGCCACCTTGATGCGCTCGCCAATTTCGGCGCGCTTCTCCGTCTCGAGGAAATGGAGCTCTTCCTCTAGCTTGTCCTTACCCTCTTGCGTGAGGATGAAATTATCGCTTGCCATTGTGCTCACCCGTCCACATACAACAGGCACGCCCGGTTGTTGAGCGTGCGACTTAACTTTATTTTGAACTGATTTTTCGGTCGTGCCGAAGGAATACAAAAAAGCGGCGTGCGCCCGGCCGAGCCGTCGACGCACACCGCGAACCGGTTCGCTACCGTCGAGCTATTCAGCCTTCTTCTTGGCGGCCGTCGTGGTCTTCTTGGCAACTGTCTTGCGGACAGGCTTCTCTTCCTCGACCTCTTCGACGATTTCTTCCTCATCCTCGGCTTCTTCGATGGCCTTCTCGCCGCCACCCATGCCGTCGCGCAGGTTCTTCACGGTCTTGCCGAGGGCGCTACCGAGCTTCGGGAGGTTCTTCGGCCCGAAGATAAGCAGGATGACCGCCAGGATGATAAGCAGCTCCGGCATGCCCATACCCAGGATTTTCATACATTCCTCCAAGCTTGTCGTGCGAAGCAAACCCCGTCTGAGCGCTCCGCCTACTCTGACCCTGTCAGAGTAGCATATTGCTATGCAAAAAAGGGATGCCCTTCAAAAGCTACATCCCTTTCAGCTCCGTAATGTGGAACCTGAATTCCCCATTGCCCCCTGGACGGGAGCGCTAACAAAAATAGCATTACCGAACCGGGAAAACAAGCCTCAATCCCCCGAAAACGCGGGGCTGACAAAAACAAAAGACACGAATCGCGAAGGCTTACCAATTGAACCATTAAGATACAAAAAAGGTCAGCCGTGTGTGGCTGACCTGATTATTCGTGGTCGGGTTGACAGGATTTGAACCTGCGGCCTCTGCGTCCCGAACGCAGCGCTCTACCAAGCTGAGCCACAACCCGAAGTACTGCGTTAAGCAGCGACGGATATAATAGCACAACGAATAGAAAAGCAAAAGAAATTACCCCGACATTTTCGCATCCATCGCATCTTCAAGCTCAAAGCCACCATATTCTTACCTTTTCTTAGCCAGCCGAGTTAGATGTAGGTAGAGTGGTTACAGCCTGGTGAAGGTATGGATGAGGCGGTGATCACACTCTTACATTACACATTTTACGGTGGTATTATATTTTTGTAATATTGTTTTGTAACTATCCTGGGAGGCGACGTGAATATCGTCTATGTTGACGACAGAGTGCCAGCAAGGCACGCTGAAATCTCGAAAGAGGACGCGGCGCACGCGTGGGAACACTGTATTTGTAGTAGGGCACGGCTGGACAAGAACCCCGACGAGTATTTGGCTATAGGCTACGATTCTAAGGGTCGATCTCTTGAGTTGGTGGCTCTACGAAATGCGGAAGGCGATTGGTTGATTTACCATGCGTATACTCCCCCGACGGAGAATGCTAAAAGGGAACTTGGGCTGGGAAGGAGTAAGCGATGAGCAACGATGTGCATAATAAGTTTGGCATAACAGCTGAAGAGCTGGACGAGCGCGCTGCTGAGTATGAGTCCGAGAACTGGTCGCATATGGAGTTCGGCGAAATTGTCAAAGGGCGCCCAAAACTCTACGATGAAAAGATGGACACCATTGTGGTGAAGGTACCCCACTCCCGCGTAGTAGCAATGAAGAGGGTAACCAGCCAGCAGGGCGGCACACGATCTGACTTTGTCCGACGCGCTATCGACAACGAACTCATTGCCTCGAATTAAACTAGAGCGCAACAACCGACCATAGTAAACGAGCGCTTCTTTACTAAGAGAACGCCGCCCTTTTTGTTGGAGGGCGGCGTTTTGTTTGAGTGCTTGGTAGGTATGGAAAGATGGGGGCGCGTTGCTTCCCCTACTCTGCCCGCAGCGCGTCGATGGGGTTTTTGCGGGAGGCTCGGTGGGCGGGGAAGATGCCGAAGGCGAGGCCGATGGCGGTGCTGGCGGCCACGGCGGCCCAGACAGCGTTCCACGACACGACGAACGTGAGGCCCACCGTGTTCAGCAGCAGGCCGAGCGCGATGCCGGCGCCGATACCCACCGCGCCGCCGACGATGCTCATAATAAGCGCCTCCAGGAGGAACTGCGCCAGGATGTCCATGCGACGCGCGCCGAGGGCCTTCTTGATGCCAATTTCGCGCGTGCGCTCCGTCACCGACACCAGCATGACGTTCATCACGCCGATGCCCGCCACCACGAGCGAGATGGCGGCGATGCCTGCCAGCAGCAGCGTCATGGTGTCGTCGATGTCGTTACCGGCGCGCAGCATTTCGTCTTGCGAGGTGACGTCGAACATGCCCGGTGCGATGCCGGCCTCGCCGCCCAGGTAGGAGCCGATGGCGGCCTTCGCCTCGTCGATGCGCTCCTGGCCGCGCGCCTTCGCGTAGAACGAATCCACGTCGGCACCCGCCCCCATGCCCACCGCGGTGGAGAACGGCACAAGCGCCACGCTGCCGGTGTTCAGACCCATGGACTCACCCTGGTTTTGCAGCACGCCCACCACGGTGAACTCGTCGCCGTCAAGCTTGACCGTGCGGCCCACGATGTCAGTGCTGCCGAAGAGTTCGGTGGCCACGTCGGTACCAATCACGATTACCTTGCTTTTGTTTTCGCGGTCGACGGCACTGAGGTTGCGCCCGGCGAGCAGTTTCAGGTTGCGCACGTGCAGATAGTGCTCATCGGTGGCCTCGATAAACGCCTTGTTGGACACCGCCTTGCCCGCCGAGAGCTTCTTGGAAAATAGCTTGGACGGAGCCGCGCCGTCGAGAGATTCCAACTGGCCAAGGGCGGCCAGATCGTCGTAGCTCAGTTTTCCCTGGTAGACGTAGGTCGACAGCGCGTCGCCGCCGAGTTCTTTCATCTTGGCCTGCACCTGCTGGTTTGAGCCATCGCCGATGCCCACCAAAATGATGACCGACGAGATACCAATAATAAGTCCCAGCATGGTAAGCGCCGTTCGCAGCCCGTTTTGAAACACAGCGCGCACTGCCGTACGCACGAGGTGGCTAAGCCGCATGATGACCCCTTTCCACTTCTTCCACGAGGCCATCGGCGATGCGAATCACACGGTCGGCCTCGTCGGCGAGCTCCGGGTTGTGGGTGATCAGCACCACGGTTTGCCCCTCGGCGTGCAGGCGCTTGAACAGCTCCATGATTTCCACGCCGGTGCGCGAATCGAGCGCACCGGTAGGCTCATCAGCCAAGATGATCTCGGGCTTGCACACGAGCGCCCGCGCGATGGCCACGCGTTGCTGCTGGCCGCCGGACAGCTGGTTCGGCAGATGATGCTCGTGGCCTTCGAGGCCCACCTGCGCCAGCAGCGTGCGCGCCCGAGCGTCGGCCTCCTTCGTGCGCACGCCGGCGTAGGCCAGCGGCAGCTTCACGTTTTCGAGCGCCGTCAGTTTGCCCAACAGGTTGAAGCTTTGGAACACGAAGCCAATCTTTTCGTTGCGGATGGCGGCCAGACGGTTGTCGGGCAGCTGGCCCACGTCTTGGCCGTCGAGCAGATACGTGCCCTCATCAGGCACATCAAGCAGCCCGAGGATATTCATGAGCGTGGATTTGCCCGAACCGGACGGCCCCACAATGGCAATAAAATCGCCGGAATGTATGTCGAAGTTGACCCGTGAAAGGGCATGGATGGTCTCCCCGCCCAGCTCATAGGTCTTGCCGACGCGTTTCAAACGGATCATGCGTGCGCTCCCGTCTTGTTACGACATCACGATGGACACGGAGGACGCGGCACCGGCGTCTGCTGCTGCGCCGCCCGCTTCGCCACCTGCCTCGTTGAGCACCACGGCGTCGCCTTCGTGCAGCATATCGCCGGACACTTCAACCGTGGTGCCGTCGGAAATGCCGGTGGTCACAGGCACCTGGGCGAGAGCGCCATCCTTGTACACGCTCACGAACTTGGCATCGCCCGCGCCACTGACGGCACTCACGGGAACGGTAAGCACGTCGGTTGCCTCAGCCACCGTGATGAAAAGGTTCGCAGACATGCCCAGCTTGATGCTGCCGTCGTTCGGCACCTGCACCGTCACCGTGAACGTGGAGCCCGTCGCGCCGTACGTGCCCACCTCGTTGATGTTGGAGATGGTACCGTCGTAGTGCCGTGTTTCATCGGCGCCCATCGTGACACGCACCGGCTGGCCTTCCGCCAGGGAGGCGAGGTCGGTTTCGGAAGCGGCCAGCACAATGTTCACCGAGTCGATGCGCTTCACTTCGATGAAGTGGTTGTCCTTCGTGACCGCACCCTTGTTTTTCTCGGGCAGGGTGTAGGAGGTCACCACCAGGTCAAACGGCGCGGTCCACGTTTCGCCGTTCGCGTAGGTGACCAGCGTGGTGCCCGCGGCCACGCGCTTATTGAGCGGGGCGTCGAACGATTCGAGCCAGTGCCAGCTGTCGGCGGGCTTCAGCTTCTCGGTGGAAAGCGGCTTCACTTCGCCCGCGCCCGTGACCGTTTTTTGAACGGACCCGCGGGTGACGGGGGTCGTGAGCGGCGGCGCTTCTTCGGCGGGACTGGAGAAGGCGTGCGCGAGGTCATCGCCCAAGGCGAGCCACGTGGCCAGACCGCCCGCAACGGCTACCAATGCAGCGATGACGAGGACTTTTCCGAGGGTGCTTTTCATAGGTGACGCTCCTTTCGAGGACAACAACAAGGCCGGTTAGTTCGCGGCCTCGTCGCCGGGTTCGAGCACCTCGGTCGCGCCGTCCGGCGGCAGCGGCAACGAGGGGTCGTCGGCCACCGCACCGGCGGGAATCTCCTTGCCGCCCTGCGTCGTTGCGTCGCTCGCGCCCACGCCGAGGTTCTTGGCCACCAGCAAACCACCCAACACGAGGATCACCACAACCAGCACGCCGACAACAATCTTGAATCCCTTCGCTTTCATGTTCGCTCCTTTCGTGCGCAGCCTCCATGCCACGCTGTTTTGCTTTGCCGGCGGCCAGTCTAGCGAAGGCCACCTTAAAACTTCCTGAACTGCGAGGGAGATTGTCAAAACGGTCGCACGGTTCCGTTTCAGGAAGCGTTAAGGTTGGGCGTGCTAGAATGGGGCGAAAGACGGACGGAGGGTCATGAAACTGCTGATCGTGGAGGATGATCGCCTTCTTTCGAGCGCGCTCGCCCGCACGCTTGGCTCCACCTATGACATCGATCAGGCCTTCGACGGCGAAGAGGGCCTCTTCTACGCCGCGCAGGATGTGTATGACCTCGTGGTGCTTGATGTGATGCTGCCCGAACGCGACGGGTTCTCGGTGCTTGAGGCGCTGCGGGCGCACGGCGTGAACACCCCTGTGCTCATGCTCACCGCGAAAGGCACCACGGCTGACAAGCTACACGGCCTGCGTACCGGCGCGGATGACTACCTCACCAAGCCCTTCGACCGCGACGAGTTGCTTGCGCGCATTGAGGCCATCCTGCGTCGCGCCACGGGTCGGCGCGACGTGTCCACCATTACCTTCAAAGACCTCGTGCTGCACACCCAAACCAAGCAGGCCACGCTTGCGGGCGAGCCGCTTACGCTCAAGGGCAAGCAGTACGACGTACTGGAATACCTGGTCAGCCACCGTGGCAGCCTCATTTCGAAGGAGCGGCTGTTCGACAAGATTTGGGGATTCATGTCCGACACGTCCTCAAACGTGGTGGAGGTGTACGTGAGCGCGCTGCGTAAGGCGCTTGCCCCGTCGGGCTACGACCGCTACATCACCACCATTCGCGGTGCAGGGTACCTGTTCAGCGAGGACGATCATGAGTGAGCGCACCCTTATTCGCCGTGAGCTAGCGAAGCAAACGGCGCTGTTGTTCCTCGTATTCACGCTGCTGTTTGCGCTGTTGGGAGTTGGAATTTACTCCATGCTGAGCGCGAGCATCTTTCAAACAGCCGACGAAACGCTGCGCTCGCTTCAGGCGGACGGAAACCTGCTCACGTTTGAGACCGAACCGAGCGGGTCTGCCGCCATCGTGCCCGACAACACCAGCGCCACCACGCCCGACGAAACCGAAGTGGACGACCTGTCGTACTCCCTGCAAAAGAGCATCGTAGACGTTGACCCGCAGTTCATCACGCTTGTGCGCGACGCAAACGGCGAGCTGGTAGACACCGTGGGCCTGTACGCCTCCTACCCCGCCTTCCTGCGCGCTATCCCCTTTGATGCGGGCGACCTCGACCACATTTACCAAACGGCAGCCGGCGGGCATACCTACCGCGGCATCACGTACCGACTGGCAGACAATGGAAGCTCCGCGTACGTGCAGGTGCTCGTGAATGTGGACTCTGAACTGGCTATTCTCGATGGATTTACGCGCATGCTTGCCGCGTATTTGGCCGTGGCGGCGCTCGTGTCGGCGGCGGCCGGCTACCTGCTGTCGCGGCGCACGCTCAAGCCCATCGTGGAGAACTGGCGTGCGCAGACGGAATTCGTGCAGAACGCCTCGCACGAGTTGCGCACGCCCCTTGCCGTGATTCAAACCACCAGCGAGTTGCTGCTTGACCACCCCGAAAGCCGCATTGTTGATAGGTTCGAAGACGTGAACGTGATTGCGTCGGAAACGAAGCGCCTTGCGCGCCTGGTGGATGACCTCATGACACTCTCGCTCAGTGACGCCGGGCGCACGTCACTCACGTACGCGGAGGTAAACGTGGGTGCATTTCTGCGCGAAACCGCCAGTGCCTACGAGGATTTCGCCGCGCTCCAGGACAAGCGAATTGAAGTGGACGTGGACAGCGACCTTATGGTGCACGCTGATGCCGATAAGCTGCGCCAGCTGCTGGGCATCCTCGTGGACAACGCGCTCAAGTACACCGAAGCCGACGACGTCATACGTCTGAGCGCCCAGGTAAAAGGCGCGAAGTGGGCGCTGCACGTGGCGGACACTGGCTGCGGGATTGACGCGGAGGATCGCGCGCACGCCTTCGAGCGGTTCTATCGCGCCGACAAGGCTCGCGGTCGCAGGACAGGCGGCCACGGCCTGGGGCTTTCCCTCGCGCAGAACATCGTGGAAGCCCACGGCGGCACTATTACGCTTGAGGCGAACGAGCCGCACGGCACCGTGGCCGTAGTCACGCTGCCCATGGCACGCTAACGGGCCTGGTTGCGCTCGCGTTCCTTCTCCGCCAAACGTGCAAGCGGCACAATCTTCGCCATGATGACGCCTTCGGATACTACATCGCCCTCGTCGTCGTAGGCGGCAACGTTCCAGAACTGCTTGACCCCACCCGCGCGCGAGGGCTCTTCGCGCTCCAACTCAGCCACGGCGCGAAGCATGCCCTCACACCCCGGCTTGCGGTGGCGCACCTGCACATCCACGCCGAACGGGCGCTCGCGCTCAAGGTCAACCTCGAAGGTAGCTCCCGCGCTCGCCGCCGTCTCCAACAGCGCAAGGGTGGCGCCACCATGCACGAAGCCAAACGGTTGCAGCACGTCAGGCGTGATGGGCATGGTTGCTTCCACGCGCTTGGCGCTTGCCGACACCACGCGAATAGCAAGAAGGTCGGTTAGACCCATGGAATTCCTCCTTGTTCAAGTTGTTATGCGGCCGCCCCGGCAGCGAGGCAAGGGGACCCCGAAGCCCTGAGGCTCTACCGCGCGCCCGACAGACGGCGAATGAGGTCGCGCACTTCATCGGGCACACCCGCGGGCTGCGCCGCGGGCTTCCCCACCAGGTAGCCCTGCACGTAGTCCGCCCCCAGTTCAATGACCACCGCCAACTCGGCCTCGGTTTCCACGCCTTCCGCGATGACGCGAATGCCGCGGTCGTGCGCATAGTGTATAAGATTGCTGGCGATATCGCGATGATCCTTCATGGTATCAATGTCGCGCACAATGCCCATGTCCAGCTTCACGAAATCAACCCGATAGTCCAACAGCGCCGTCTCGCCGTTGTAGCCGCTACCGAAATCGTCAATAGCCAATCGCGCACCCCAGCGCTTCGCCAGGCCCTCCTTATAGAGCGCCATTTCGCGACTGTACTCCGTCTCCGTAATCTCAATCACCAGGCGCCGGAGCAGGGGGCCGAACCGTTTTTGCAGCTCTACCTCGTCGTCGGACGACAGGCGCTGCGTGGCGATGCTGTTCACAAACAGTGTGGTGTCGCCGGCGCACGCGTGGTGGCTGTACTCCTGCAGTGCGCCGAAGAACGTGAGGCGCTCCACCCGGTAGAGTTTCGACTGCGAGCGTGCCAGCATGAGCACGCGATCAGGCGTGGCGATGGACTCCAACCGCGGACGCATGAGCGCCTCGTAGGCCACCACTTCACCCGCACCCGTGTCCACGATGGGCTGGAAATAGTAGTTGACCAGGTTTTCGTCCAGCAGGCGGTTCAGGTCTTCCTTGTTGTTGAGGATGAATGCGCCTTCCTCGTGGCTCTTGCGGTCGAAGCGCAGAAGCGCACCCTTGCGCCGGTTCTTCGCCTCATACATGGCGAAGTCGGCGAACTCGCGCAGGTGGGCGAAATCGGTAGCGTCTTCAGGATAGAACGCCACGCCCACCGAGGCGCGTACCTTCAGCACCGCACCGTCGGGCGCTTCCAGCACGCTGGTGTCGAGCGAGCGCATGAACTCGTCAAACAGCGTCCACGCCTCGTCGATGTCGGCGCAGCGGTCGACGAACACCAAAAACTCGTCGCCTGAAATGCGCGCGCAGTAGCCTTCGTCTGCAAACGAGCGCTCAATGACCGACGCAGCGGCCTTGATGTAATGGTCGCCCCAATCGTGTCCGTACGTGTCGTTGATGTACTTAAGATTATCCAGGTCAAGCATCAGCATGGCACCAAACGCCGGCGGATTGTCCGCCAAGCGATCGGTGACGGTCTGCTCGAACGCGCGGCGGTTGGAAAGGCCCGTCAGCACGTCGTGGTCGCGCTCGTGCTCGATGCGGCGGCGCGTGGCAATTTCGTCGGTCACGTCTTCCACTAAGCCGAACTGGCGTGTGTGGTCGTTGCTTTCCATGGTGACGAGGCGCACCCAGCGCCGCCCCTCGGCATCCGACACCAGCCAGCGGAAGTCCGCTTCGCGCTCAAAGCGATCCGCCAACAACTCCATCGTGTGTTTGAACTCAGCCAGCGGCAAAGAACCGCCGCCCGCCGTACCGCCACCTACAGCGTGCGCTTCCACTTCCCTCACCGTTTCACGCCCCAACACCGCCTCAAGCGTGTCGAAGAAACCATCGGTGAAGGAGGCAGTGCCCGCATCCAAGTTGCATTCGAACGCCGCGATGGAGCGGTCGGACAGCTTGAGAATTTGCGACAGGCGCGAGGCGGCGGTGGCCACCTCGGTACCCAACAGCTCAATGGACTCGGAAAGTTCATCCACTTCCACAATGCCCGTGGACGTAAAGGCAATCGGCTGATCGGGACTGGCGGCACGCACCTCCTGCATGAGGTTGCGCAAGCGCGACGACGACACCCACGCCGTAATAATGGCTATGACCAGGCCTATGGCGAACGAGGCACCCAGCACCTTCAGCAGATTCTCCGACAGCGAGCGCGACGCGGAGAAGAGGTCCGCCTCACGCTCAAGGCCCACGAGCGCCCAATGCTCCGAGGCGAACGGCGAGGTGCTGTCATACAGCTTGATTTCCGCAGACGCAGCACTCGCACGCGGCACCGCGTCGCGATCCGTCGGCTCCACTGCCATGCGGCCCTTGTCATCGACAACGGCTTCAAACGATTCATTGTCCACATACAGGCTTTGAGACGCGCCGGTAGCCGTTAGCACATCGTAAAAGCGCGGGCGTCCCACCAGCGGCACCGCGCCGCCATCGCGCGCGAAGCCGCCGTCCTCGTTCGTGATGGTAAGAAGGTAGGACCCGTTGCCTTCCTCGTTCAAGTCGCGATACGGGAAGAACGATGCCACACGGTCGAGGCGCACTTCCACGCCGAACACGCCCACCACATCCCCCGCCGCATTCTTCACGGGCTTGCTGTAGGTGATGGACTGCGTGCCGGTCCAGCCCAGGTCAACCGGACGGCCCCAGTAGCCCAAATCGTTCGGATCGGCGTTGGGATACTGCTCAGCCGCGCGCAGCGGCTGGTAAAAAAACGCACTCTGCTCTTCGCCTTCGGGCGCCAAGGGAAACGCCGCCGACCACTGGCTGTCAAGCGCAATGTCCAAGCGCCTCCCCACGCTGATGGGGCACGCCGCCAACAGCAAGTCGGACCCATTCGCCACATCTACCTTGGGGTTTGAGTCGCGCACATAGAATGCCGGAAGCTCTTCGTTTTCCCGCGAGCCATCGCCCAACACCAGGTAGACGCCATCCACCTCGGCGCGGCGCGCCAGCTGCAGTAAATCTTCTGACGTTCTATCAATCACCGTCAGTGCTGTTTCGGATCCCGCCGTCAGCGCGGAGGGAGTCGCGCCTGCTTGCACCAGCACGTCATCAATACGCTCGCTCACGTCATCCAACACCGAGTCAAAATTCGACCAGCGGAAGATCATGTCGTTTTCGAGATACCCCGCGCGACTGATAACCCGCTCGGAAAACAGATCGTACGCATCGGCTTCCATCTGCTCAAGCGTGGCACTCTGCGTGAGCACAAGAGTGCACACCACGCCTTGGATGGCAAGCGCAACGCAAAACGGCACCACCACAAGAGCGCGGAACGTTAGTCCGCGTCGCTTGCCGCGTCGCCCCCTTGCCTGCAAGCCCTTGTTCAAGCCGTGCCGCCTTCCCGGTTTCGTGCGCCCGTGCGCATACGCGCTAGGCGACGACCGCCTGTAACTGCTCCGTCACGTCGGCAAGCCACGCGTCAAGCACCGACTCTTCAAGATACGGCGCTATGGCCTCTGCGGGTGCGGTGCCAGCCTCAATGGCAGCTACGACGGCTGCGCGGTCGGCGATAGCTTTGTTGGACAGCGCTTTTTCAAGCAGAGCGCGTGCCTCGACACCGCCCTTGAACGGCTGATTCGCGTACACACCCGCCTCGATGGTATCCAACGTAGCAGGCAGGTTCGCCAAGTAATTCTGGGAAGCGCCTTCCGCCTCGGCTGCGGCCTGCAAGTTCTCAAGTGTGAGGGCATCCTTCTTCACCGGCACGTACCCGGCGTTGATGGAAAACGCCGTGTTTTGCTCCTTGTCGGTGAACCACTTGAGGAACTCGACACACGCCGTCTCTTTGCGCTCGTCAGACTTGGTTACCACAAAGCCCGCGCCCTGCTGAGGCGCGCAAGCCGTACCGCCTTCGAAGGTGGGGTTTTCCAGCGCGGCCAGCTCAATGGGGTAGCTGGTCTCATCATCCACCGTCACCGTTGTGGGGAAATACACCACTGACGAGGACGACCCCACATAGCACAGCAAGCCGCCCGTCTTCACGGCATCGGAGCGGAACTTGCCCTCGGCCGAAAACCATCCCTGCACCATGGGCACGTAGTAGTTATCCCAAAGCTTTTTGATCGTAGCGCGATCCAGGTCAAGCGTGCATTCGCCACCTTCGATGTTGAAGATATCGTGACCGAGCTGGCGCGAACCGCAAATGAGGTAATTCGCCATAGCATCACGCCCGAAGAACGGCCGGCCGTCGTTCGCCACGTCCGGCGTTTGCGCGTCGGTCCATTCGTAGTAGCGCTGCGCAACGGTGGTGATGCCTTCCACCGTGGAGAGCTCTTCCAGCTGAGAGCCCGTGGCATCGGCAAACTTCTGCCAATCGGTGAGGTTGATCTGCAGCGTTTCGGTTGACTTGCCCACGGGGAACACCTTAAGGCCGCCGTCGCCTGAGAGGTCGCCCTCGGCGAGGAAGCTGTCAACGTACTGGACTTTTTCGTCATCGGTCAGGTAGCTCGACACGTCGGCCACCTTCCCCATGCTATCAATGACCGACGCGGTGTCCGAATACGACAGGAAGGCATCGGGCATGGCGGCGGAGCCCACGAGTTCCTGTGCGGAATCGGTGACGGCTTGTGCCAGATCGTTCACGCCACCTTGACTTGAACTGGTCACCACCACGCCCAGATCCTTGCCACGGCTGGCATTGAACTCTTTCACCAGGTCTTCAAACGCCGTCTGCTGCGTTCCGTTGTAGTACGTCCACAATTCCACCTGAACGGGGTCCGACGGATCGAGCGGGGATGCGGAAGATTCCGGCGCACCCTGCTGCGCGGACGCACAGCCTCCGCAGACAAGCACTCCCGCAACGGCCAGTGCCGCTACTGCGCCCCTCAGTTTGCTTCGCTTCATGTCTCCCCTTTCGAAGGCATCCGCCGCCCCTCATAACTACACCATCTCACTATTCTATAGCATGCGAGCACTTCGCTAAGGCGGAAACCGTCAGTAGACTCTTATTTGAGGGCCGAAAACCCCACTTCATAAGTGGGGTTTTTGCGGGTGGTGACGGCGCGGGGTGGTGGAATGTGCACCGCAGCGTGTGCGAGAGGGGGGGGCGTGACGCGTGCGGGGCGCGCTGCGCTTGGGCCTGATCAGCGCTTTCGCGGGGCCTCTTCGGGCTTGGGGCGCTTCGCGGGAATCACGGGGTCTTCCTTTACGGCATCGAGGCGCTTGGCCTGGCCTTCTACACCGCGCAGGCGGTCGTTTTTGTGCTGCGCACGCACGCTTTTCTTCGCTTCGTGCTTAAAGGTTTTGGTGGTTTGGATGAGGATGGCCCCAATGAGAAACGGCATCCAGAACACGATGCCGCGGTACACGAGCGCAATGGAGAGGCCAGCCGCGCTTGACACGCCGAACGACGTGAACGCCACCACCACGGCCGCTTCCACCACACCCACGCCCTGCGGCGTGATGGAGATCATGGCAAACAGGGTGGCCACCACGTATCCGCAGATGAGCGCCTCAGGCACGGTCACGCCGAAGCCCACGCCCACCAGCGTAAAACACGCGAGTTCGCACGACGAGGCCACAATGGAGCAGCCGAACGTCTTGGCCGTAGCCTTCGGATTGTGCGCGATAAGCCCCGCCGCATCCGAGAACGAGCACACCGTACGCTCCACCCACGGGTCGAGCGGGCCTTTCTTGAAGCGGGCGCGGATGCGGTCAACCAGCCGCTCGATGGGACGCAGCACCCGCAACACAAGCGCCGGCCGCTTGCGACCCAGCACCAGTACCAGCACCATGGCCGCCACCAGCGCAATCACCAGCAACCCCAACAAAAACCAGAGCGGCGAGAGCCCCACCGTGAACGCGAGGATGGCAAAGCCTATGAGCATGATGGTGGCGAACCCCGTGTCCACGGTAATCTGCATGAGCAGCGCCGCACTGGTAGCTTTACCAGGTGCAATGCCGCGCCGCCGTGCGTCGTCCACCACCAGCGTGGTGCCCGCCAGGTTGAGCGAAGGCGCAATGGTGTTCATGAAGAATGTGCCGAACACGAGCGGTAGCGTGCTGCGCGGGTCCATGTGCTCGTCCACCGCCTCAAAGGCAAACGAGTAGGCGAAACTTTGCGCGAAGTATTTCCCCAGCTGAGTACAAAGCGCCGCTACCAGCGGAATGGCCGCGCCCTTCTTTATGGTTTCAATCAACTCCACCAACTGATCGCCGCGCAGCAGCACTACCGCCAGTACAATCACAATCACGAGACCTATCAGCAGGTTGCGCACATTCAGCTTCATGACCTGCCTCCGTCCCGTTTCATCGCCCGCGCCTGTACTCCCCCGCGCCTAACGGAGGAACTCCTTCAGGTCGGAGTTCTGCAGGAAGTCCAGCTCAGCCTTCGTTGAGGGGTCGGTTTCCAGGAACAGGAAGCCGTAGCTGCCTACGCGGCGCGCGTCGAACGGGCGCAATTCCAGCACATGCGAGAAGCGCGCACGGAAGTCGTCGTAGTCGAAGCGCTCATCGCCGGTGGCATCGCGCGGGGGGTTCAGCAGCGACATGGTGTACAGCTTGTCGTCCTTTCCGGCGAAGGCCACGTCGAAGTCGGGCGCGTCGTTTTCGAGAAATGCCTGGTACGTGCGGAATCCGTAGGCGTAGTAGCTCACGTCGGTGCCACCTAAGCCTGCGAAGCGCAGCGGGTTAAACTCGATGGGGCTCACATGCCCGTCGTGCACGCGCACCTCCACGTGCACAGGGAAATTGCGGGCACCCACCAGCGCATTTACGCGGTCGAGCCACGCGGCGAAGGCCGGACCGTTTTCGCGCACGATGGCGGCGCTCGTCACATACATACGATCCGAGGTGTCCTCGGGCGAGGAAAAGTCGTGACGCAGCACGTTCAGCACGTGTGCCGCGCCGTTTTCATCAAAGTAGGCGTCGAGCGCGTACTCGGTGCCCTCCAGGTAGCCTTCCAGGATGAACGACCCGGAGCCGATGACGCTTTCAGGATACCTATCGTGCCATGACGAGGCGTTTTTCTGAATATCAGCCAGCGCGCGCTCCCAGTCCTCGCGGCTGTGGATGGCGTACACACCCACACTGCAAAAGCCCACGGAAGGCTTGAGCACAAAGGGCAGGGGCAGGTGCTCGAAGTCCAGCTTGAAGAGTTCGTCGATGGAGCAGGTCTTGAAGAACAGGTCGGGGTCGAGGCCCGCCAGCGCGCGGCGCATGGCCGCCTTGTCCTTGAAGAGCTCGATGGCGCGCACGAGGCCCGCGTTGCTTGCGTTCTCAACGATCCACGCAAGCGCGTTTTCGGAGTTCGTATACACACGCTCACCTGCGTCGATGCGACGCGTAGCTTCAGCGGCATCCACGAGAGTGAGACCGTGGCCGCACTCGGCGATGCGGCGAGACACGGCGTTATCAAGCACGGGATGGCCCGACGCCTCCAGCCAGTCAATCAAGGGTTCGGACACATAGGGCTCGTCGAGCACGATCATGACGGTTGTTCCTCCTTCTCGAAGTCCTCTCCGGAAAGTATACTCTCGCCCTCAACCTGTTGCTTGATGAGGGCTCCCTTTTCGGCACGCTGTTCCCAAGTTGTTGCGGTTGGGTCGTCGTTCGGGCGCAGGGTGGTGCGACCGAACGTGAGTGGGCGGTCGAATGCGGCGCGCTTCCAGAAGAGCCATACCGCCAGTGCCACCGCCGCAAGCGCCACCTGCCACGTGTTTACGTAGAGGAATTCCGCGCCTGCCACCAGCACCAACACGCCTATCGTGAGCGCCCAGGCGGTGCGGAACCGCAGGATAAGGCCCACAGCCAGCACCATCAGAAGCACGCTGCCGCCGATGAGCGCCGGGCCTATGAGCAACCCGCCGATGTTCACCCACGAGGTGAGCATCGTGAACGGCTCGAAGGTTTGTGGAATGAGCGCCATACCCAGGTTTACCGCGCCCACCACCAGCACCAACGTACCGGCAATCCACCCGATATCCTTGCTGCGCTGCTCGTCGGTGGGCGTTTTCTTGTCCGCGAAGAAGCCGGATTGCGACAGCAGCACCGCACCAATGCAGAACGGCATCCAGAACATGATGCCGCGATACACCAGCGCAATGGCCGTGGCCGTGGCGAGCGAGCACGCGTGCGCCGTAAGGATAGCCGCAATGGCCGCCTCCACCACGCCCACCCCTTGCGGCGTGGGGCTTAAGATGACCGAGATGGCCGCCACCGCGAAGGCCGCCACGAGCGGTGCCACGTCTTGAAAGCCGAACGCGTAGCCAATGGCCACAAGGCACGCCATATTGAGAATGGCCGAGAACGACGCGTAGGCCACGGTGATGAGCGTACCCTGCGGATTCTTCGCCAAAATGGTGGCCGACGAGATGAACGAGCTGGCCGTTTTGCGACCCCAGCCTAGCTTGAGGTGCTTCTTCACCAGGCCAATAAGTTTGTTCAGCAGCGACTCAATAACCAGAAACACGCGGAACAGGATGCGCGGCTTGCGATAACCCACCATGAACAGGCCCGACAGGATAATGAGCACGCCCGCGAGCGCGAGACCCCCCACGAGGAACAGCGTATTCATGGAGCCCGAGATGAGCATGGTCAGAAAGCCGATGACCGAGATGACAAGGATGGCCGCGAAGTAGCCGATTTGCGAAAGGATGGCGCCAGAGGTGGCTTGGCCCGCGTTGGCGCCCGAGCGGTGCGCATCGTCGATGATGAACGCGACACCGGTCGCGCCCGAGAACAGGCAAAACGTGTTGATGAACACCAGCGAGAAGATGAGCACGACGTTGTGCCAGAAGCCGGTTTTATGGCCGACGGCCTCGAACGCTGCGTCGTAGGACGCCGCCTGCACGAGATGGCGCGCGAGCATGAGTACGCACGACACGATAATCGGCACGAGCGCGCCGGTTTGGAGGGTATCGAGAAAGCTCGCCAGGTAGTCTGCGTTCGCGATGAGGAAGCACACCGCCACAATGCCAATGACGAGCAGCAGCGCCTTCTTCAACCGACCCCTTCCCGCGACCTGTAGATACAAAGCGGTAAGTATAGCATGAGCCCGTGGATGCGCGATGGAGGCGCGGGTGAGGTGGGCGCACGGGCGAGATGAGGTTGGCGCGCGGCGCGAGGGTAAGGCGGGCGGGCGGCATGCGAGGGGTGCGAGCGCGGCGCGATGGTGCGCGCGGGGCAGGAGGACTACTTCGTCGCCTTGCCGGCCGCCTGCTTCGCGGCGCGCCAGGTGGCAATACTGGTGCGCAGGTTCGACACGTCGAAGGCAAGCGCAATAAAGAACGCCACGGCCAAAGCCACCGTCACGCCTCCCTGACGAGGGGCAATAAGGAATACAAAAGGAATGCCCACCACAGCAAGCGGCACCAAAAGTCCAATCAGGCACGATCCCACACGTTTCCAAAGGCCAAGGATCACCGAGGCCATTACGTAGAGAAACAAGCCCGTAGGCGCTGAGCCGAGCACGGCCAGCAGCACGAGGACGGCCGCCTTCGCGGCCACACGAGTCACTTCTGCTTTAAGGTTGCGCTCGGATTCGGCCAGCACCTCGGCCGGCGTGCGCTGCGGCTGTGCGGCATAGAACGGCGCGAAGGGGTCGAACCCTTCGAAGGGATTCGCGCCCACACCTGCCGAGCGACCGCCCTCACCCGCCGTGTGCACGCCATCCCACGACGTCCATACATAGGTAGTGGTGCGTCCCTGACCAAACGGCCAACCAGCAAAGGGGTCAGGCGGGGTGTTACCGCTCTGCCCCGCTGGACGCCCGGCTCCGGTGCCAGAATAGGTGGGATGCGCATACGGGTTCGCATAGGGCCGCGCGTCGCGGCGCGGATCGAACTCGGGTGTCCACGAGCGATTGAGCAGCACGTCGCGCGCCTCATTGATGCGCTTGGTGAGTTCCTCGGCGTCGGTGTGTTCTTTGGAACCAAGCGGAAACTTGTCGGGGTGATGCGCAATAACCAACTTACGGTGAGCCCGTTTCACCTCATCATCGGTCGCCCCGTCAGACAACCCCAGTATCTTAAGCGCTTCAGATTTCTTCATGAGGCCACTTTACGGGAAAGCAACGTCCCGCACGTTTGACACCCCCACCCCGTTGCCATGCCGTCAAAGAACATCCACAAACGAGAGAGAGGATTGGTAGGTTGAGAGCCCCAGGTTGGCGTTGTAAGCCAGCAAAGGATGCTCTGGTGCTCGAGATTCGCGGGATGGCGAAGAGTAGTCACAACGCGGCGCTAGTCCCCAAGGAAAAGGATCCCGTGTGGTGTCAGCTGGAAGACTTCCTGCTATCGCCGCTCGGGATCCTTCCCCTGCGGGACTAGCTTCGCGTCGCGACTACGCGCCTGGCGGCGCTCAGGATGACAGGGGGTTTCGGCGGCCGCAGCCGCCGAAACCCCATTTAGTGACGGAAATGACGGTGACCCGTAAACACCAGAGCCACGTTCTGCTCATCGGCGGCGGCGATAACTTCCTCGTCGCGGATGGAGCCGCCGGGCTCGATGACGGCGGTCACGCCCGCTTGAGCGAGCGCGTCAAAGCCATCGCGGAACGGGAAGAAGGCATCGGAGGCTGCCACGGCACCTTCGGCCTTTTCTCCTGCCTGCTCCACGGCGATGCGAGCGGAGTTCACGCGGTTGGGCTGGCCGCCTCCCACGCCCACGGTCGCGTAATCCTTAGCAATAAGGATAGCGTTCGACTTCACCGACTTGCACGCCTTCCAGGCGAACAGCAACTGCTCCATTTCCTCCGGCGTGGGCTGACGCTTGGATGCCACCGTGAATGCCGAGGTGTCCTCTGCCACAGCATCGGAGTCCTGGCACAAAAGGCCGCCTTCGACGGAGCGGTACTCCACTTCCCCACCAGCCGGGTTCACGCCACCGGTGGAAAGGAGGCGCGCATTCTTCTTGGCACTGTACATGTCCAGCGCGTCGCCCGCAAATTCGGGCGCCACGATGGCTTCCACAAACTGCTTGTTCTCGAAGATAGCTACCACAACGTCGCTGGTCACGGGGCGGTTGAACGCCATGACGCCGCCGTAGGCACTCACCGGGTCGCACGCGTGGGCGCGCTGGTAGGCGGCCACGAGGTCGTCATCCTGGCACACGCCGCAGGGTGTGAGATGCTTCACGATGACACAGGCCGGGCCCTCGAACTCGCGGACGGCCGTCCAGGCAGCGTCGAGATCGAGATAGTTGTTGTAGGACAGCTCCTTGCCCTGGTGCTGCTTCGCGTGCGCGAGCGAGTGCTCAGCGTTCGCGTAGTCGTCGCGGCGATAGAACGCGGCGGCCTGATGCGGGTTCTCGCCGTAGCGCAAATCCTGTACCTTGGTCAGGCGAACCGTGCGCTCAGCAGGGAATTTCCCGTCGCCTTCGCCTTCCAGCTGCGCGCCCATCCAGGCGGCAATGGCGCCGTCATATGATGCCGTGGTCTGGAACACATCGAGCGCCAGTTTCGCACGCGTCTCACGCGTAGTGGCGCCGCCGTTCGCACGCATCTCGGCCAGGATGGCGTCGTAGCTTTCCGGGCGCGTAACCACGGCCACACTCTCAAAGTTCTTCGCAGCGGAGCGCAGCATGCTGGGACCGCCGATGTCGATGTTCTCGATGCACGTGGCGAAGTCGGCGCCGCTTTCCACCGTCTTCTCGAAGGCGTAGAGGTTCACCACCACCATGTCGATCATTTCGATGCCGTGCTCAGCCGCCTGAGTCATGTGATCCGCGTTGTCGCGCTTGGCCAGAAGGCCGCCGTGCACGCGCGGGTGCAGCGTTTTCACACGCCCGTCCATCATCTCGGGAAACTGCGTCACGTCGTCGATGGGGGTAACGGGCACGCCAGCGTCTTTGAGCGCGCGGGCGGTACCTCCCGTGGAGATGATCTCCGCGCCGAATTCCTCCACGAGTGCGCGGGCGAAGTCCGCGACGCCCGTCTTGTCCGTCACGGACACGAGCACGCGCTTGACCTTAGGATTGCTCATATGGCCTTACATCCTTTCCTCTCGTCTCTCGACCGGACGACGGCGCCGTCCGACCTTTGCGCGATCATGGTACCATCTGCGCGCACCGAGCAGCAGCGCGACATGGGCGTATTCCGCAAACGCGCACGGGGAAGGGATCGGCGAGCAGCAGAGCAGTAACGAGCAACGTGAAATATCCAACTTCGCGGCGCAGATCGCGTCTTTTGTATGGATTTGGCCGATATACCGAGCCACCGCACGAACAGCTTCCATCGTTTTCCCAGATCTCGTTTCATGGGTACGGTTTTTGAGCACGGAAACCCATGCACAAGGGAGTCCGTGCCAGTTCGGGCCGATTCTCCGTCAGATGTCGGACGACGGAACGTCCCGGCGCCGGAACGTTCCCGACAGCGTGGCCGTCTGCAGGACGTGACCCTCGATGGCTTGCAGTACGTCGGCGCGGCGACCGCTCGGCGGCACATCGACGAGGCAGTCGACCGCGTACACAGTGAACGTGTAGACGTGCTCGGAGCGGAACGGGGGCTTCGGTCCCTTGTAGCGATGTCGTCCGTAGGCGCGCCCCTGCACGGCGCCGCCGAGTGACGCGACGCGCTCGCCCGGCGGCACGGCCCCCGGTACGACGTCGGCCGCGGGAACGTTCCAGATCACCCAGTGGTTGTAGTTCGGGAACAGCGGATGCGAGGCGTCGTCGAACGTGACGACGAGGGACGCCGCGCGCGGGTCCACGCCGGAGAGCCGCAGCTCGGGCGACCAGTCGGCCCCGAGCGGCGTGTGCTCGACGGGAATCCGGCCGCCCTCCGCGAACGCGGGGCTCGTGAGCGTCAAAGAACTCATCGCGCGCCTTCCCCGAACGCGCGCACCACGTCATCCGCGCACGTCACGTGCGCGTAGCGGTTGTGCCAGATGTGATTGGCGAAGTAGGTGGTGAGTGTGTCGCCGGGGGCGAAGTCGGTGTCGAACGTGGTGACGGCTTCGCGCGGGATGGTTACGTCATAGCCAAGCTCGAAGGCCACCTTCACGGACACGTCGAAGCAGAATTCCGTTTGCATGCCGCAGAGTACGAGGCGATGAGCGCTGAGCGCTTGGAGGCGCTCGTGTAGGTTCGTTTGACGGAATGCACTGTTGAAGCGCTTGTTAATGATGGCTTCGTTCGCGCGCGGCGCCACGGCGGAATGCTCACGCCAGCCATCAGAACCGCGTTCAAGCTCGTCGCCTGGCCCGCCGTCGTGGCGGACGTGCAGCACCGGCACGCCCGAGCGGCGTGCGGCATCGACCAGCGAGGCCACGGCCGCGAGGAATCGCTCCTCGTTCGCCGGGTGGGCGTTCACGAGCGCCTGTTGCACGTCGATGACGACAAGGGCGTCGTACGCGGCGGGCTCGCACGTCGCGTCAGCAGCGCCCATCACGTCAGAAGCGTTCGCCGCGTCCAAGGCCTCCAGCTCAGCCCCCGTGTTCTCCCCTTCTTCCATTTTAGCGGCCCAGGCTTTGTTCGTGCTTCGCGCGGGCGGATTCGCTGTAGCGCTGGCGGTAGCGGACGTCTACCAGTTCGGCGACGATGGCTATGGCCAGTTCGGCGGGGGTTTTTGCGCCGAACTTGAGGCCGATGGGGCGCTTCACGCGTTCCCAGTCTTCCTCGGTGGCACCACTTGCCAACACGAGTTCGCGCACACGGTCGTTCTTGCCCTTGCAGCCCATGAGGCCCACGTAGTGCGCGTGGTGGCGCGTGGCCCACACGCAGCCTTCAGGGTCGAACATGTGGCCGCGCGTCAGCACGCACACGTAGTCTTCCGGCTTGCATTCCAGCTGGTCAAGGGCGTCGAAGTTGCCGCCCGGCAGCACGATGCGCTCGGCGTTCGGGAAGCGCGCTTCGCTCACGTAAGCGGTATCGTAGTCCACCACGGTCACGGCGAAGCCCACGTGGTGCGCGAGCGCCGCCACCTCGCTGGCCGCATCGGACGCGCCGAGCAGCCACACGTGTACCTGGTCGAACAGCGGCACGGAGAGCCAGGTGAGGCCCTCGAACTGCTCGTTGTGCATCGAAGGGCCGCGCGTAATGTCCTTCATCTGGAACGTGTCGCGCGGGCTCGGCTCCCGCGAGGACACGATCTCCTTGGTGTCGTTGCAGAAGAACACGAGCGGTTGCCCGTCGGCCGAACCGGTGTCGCCGTACTTCTTCGTCACCTCGTTATCGGTGTTGCGGATGGCCTCGGCGGGGTCGTAGACGATTTTGAAGCCGAGCCACGCGAGGTCGCCCTCGGCCAGCGCGCGCAGGGCCCGCTCAAACGTGGGGACATCGGCCACGGAAAGGCTGGCAGCAATAACCTCCAGATACGCAGGCGACACGTGCTCATTACCCTCAAGCGCCTCAGCCGAGAAGCAGGAGAAATCATCAGGCGAAAGAGTTGGCGTGCGGCCCGCCTTAAGGTCGGCAACAATCTCTTCGAGCGTTTCCTTAACCATATACGTCAGCTCCTTCGCTGTTGTTGTGCTTTACGCGACATGCACCTTGCGGTCGTCGCCTACTGTTACGCGACCTTCGGCAACCAGGCGGAGGACCTGGGGATACAGCGCGTGTTCTACCTCGTGAATGGCGGCTTCCAGCTCTTCGAGCGTCCAGCCCTCTTGCACCTCAACGGCGCGCTGCGCCACGATGGGGCCCTTGTCGTAGTCTTCGTTCGCGAAATGCACGGTCACGCCCGTCACTTTCACGCCCGCTTCGTACGCCTCGGCGATAGCATGCGCGCCCTTGAACGACGGCAGCAGTGCCGGATGCAGGTTGAGCACGCGATCAGGGAATGCGTTCAGCATGACCGGCGTCACCTTGCGCATGTAGCCCGCCATAACCACGTATATCGCGCCCGCAGCCCGCAGCGCCTCCACGATGCGCGCGTCGGCGGCCTCTGGATCGGCGTATACCTCGCGGTTGAGCACGGTGGTGGGGATGCCTGCCGCTTTCGCCCGCTCGATGCCGTACGCATCCGGGCGCGACGACACTACGTGCACGATATCCACCGGCAAGCCGTCATCGCGTACCGCATCGATAATGGCTTGCAAGTTCGTCCCACTACCCGAGAGCAGTACACCAATCTTGAGCGGTTCAGTCATACTAATCCTTTCGGCTCCCTCACGCGCCATCCGCGCAGCTTCGTGCGTCTACCCCTCAAACCCGTACAAATTACCTTCGTTGGTGTAGCTCACTGCGCCCGTACCCTTGGTGATGCGACCTACGCGGTAGGTGGTTTCACCGGCTTCGGCGAGCGCGGCTTCTACGGCTTCCACCTGGGCGGGATCCACAATGAGCACCATGCCCAAGCCCATGTTAAACGTCTTGAGCGCCTCCGTCTCATCCAGATGCGCGGCATTGCACACGAACGTGGCGATGGCAGGCACGGGCCAGGTGCCCAGGTCAACCTGGGCGTCGCAGGTTTTCGGCAGGGCGCGGTCGAGGTTCTCAGAGATGCCACCGCCCGTGATATGCGCGAGCGCGCGCACGGCCCCGGGACATGCGTCCAGCACGGCGCGCACGGGCTTCACATAGATGCGCGTGGGCGCAAGGAGCGCCTCCTGCAAGCTTGCGCCACCCAGCTCCTCGCGCTCGAGGCGCAACTCGTAATGAGTTTTTCCTTCCACGCACACCTTGCGGGCCAGCGAGTAGCCGTTGGAATGGAGGCCGCTTGAAGCCAGGCCCACCAGCACGTCGCCTTCGCGCACGCTTTCCGGATCGAGCATGCGCGGCCGATCGACCAGGCCCACGCAGAACCCGGATAGGTCGTAGTCATCCGGGTCCATGACGCCGGGATGTTCTGCCATCTCGCCGCCGATAAGCGCGCATCCCGCCTGCTTGCAACCTTCGCCAATGCCGGCGACAATTTCGGCCACAGCCTCGGCTTTCAGCTTGCCCACAGCCACGTAATCCAGGAAGAACAGCGGCTCGGCGCCGGTGGCCAGAATGTCGTTTGCGCACATGGCCACCAGGTCGATGCCCACCGTGTCGTGCTTGCCGGCCAGCTGCGCCACCTTGAGCTTCGTACCCACGCCGTCCGTGCCAGAAACCAGCAGCGGATCGGCCATGTCCTTGGCCGCCGCCACGGAGAACAGGCCGCCGAAACCGCCAATGTCCCCCACCACCTCGGGGCGATACGTATCATGCACGACACCCTTGATGGCATCGACCGCGCGCGCTCCCTCGGCCGTGTCGACGCCCGCCTGGGCATACGTAAGCGCGTCCTCATCCATCCAGCTGGGCATATGAGGGCCGTCTTCGGTCTGCGCGGCGTTAACGGTAATTCTTTCAGTCATCTTCTACTCCTTGCGCCCTGAAAAGCTATCGAAGCCGGGCTGTCGTCCAACACGCTCGCCTGAGCGTCTGTTCCTGTCGTTGCGAAGTGCACCTGGGCGAACTTCCTTAGGCAGCCTCCTTGGCTGCAGCGTCAATGGCGTCGGCATCGAGCGGGTTCACCGTGGTACCGGAGGCATCGCCCGACGACTCTTCGATGGAGGCGTACAGCACGTAGCGTCCGTCCGAGGGAAGGTTATCGCAGGTAGCGAGCGCGAACGTGCGGGTAAGTTCGGAAGCAGCCGGCACGTCTGAGACCTGCACCACCGAACGGTCTATCTTGTCCTGCACGTAGGCCGTCTGCTCCGCCGCGTCAGCGAAGGATGTTTGCGCGAGCGGGTCATTTGCTGCCACGTGCACGAGCGCGAACGTGCGCAAGCGGTAAGTGGCTTTGGGCGTGAGCAGGTACACCGTGCGATGGGCATCGAACTGCACCTGATCGTCGAAGCCCGCGATGGCGGCGAACATAGAACCATCATTTAGGTGGTGGCCATACATAATGTTGTTCGCGTCCGTGAAGTCAGGTGCGTTCGCTGCAGCGAGGAAGATGGCGCCAAACGTGGCAATCCACCCCTCCGAGCCCTGGAAGTCATGCGTGAGGTACTTCTCGTCGTCCGTGGTGTGCACGATGGGATAATTAATAGGGGTGCCGGGCACGTAAATCCACCCCACCGTGTCGGGGTTGATGGCCGTGAGCGCATCCCAGTCGACCGTGAGCTCAGACAGCGGCGCGGCGGCAATGTCGTCTGGCGCCCCGAAGGCCTGATCGGCCACCTGGTTGTAGGAGTTTTGGCCCTGCCAATAGCTGAACGCGATAACGCCCAGCGCCACGAGCGACGCAACCAACACCGCCAGAGCCACCCAAAACACCACGCGCCAGGGGCCGCCCTTCTTGGGAGCGCGCTGCGAACGTGCTGCCCCTTGCGTTGCCCGTGAGCGAACCGATTGACCAGCAGCATTCCCCACCACCTGCGAACCGCCCTGTTCCGCCGCGGACGCAACCCGCTGCACTGGCTGTGCGGCAGCACGACCAGCGTGTTCAGCGCGACCAGCACGCACACTGCGAGCAGCCGGCAGCCGTTGTGCGCTCACGCGCCGCTGGTCCTGAGCGGCTGGCGAGGGCTGCGCGGCGTGACGCCCACGCGGCGTTTGTCCGTCGGAGTATGGTCGTTGCTCGGGCATTGCTCCCTTTCAAGTGGGCGAATCGGCAACCCGCGCGCGGGCGCGACATCCGCCGTTTTCAGACCGTTACCATAATAAGCAAACGCCCCCGAAATGGGGGCGCGATGCCGTGAAAACGCTCATATTTCACGCAGCAGTACGAGCAGCGCTACTTCTTCTTCATCTCGTCAATAAAGCCTTTCGCAATGAACACCACAATGATCAGGACAATGATAGCAATAATGACCCACACAGCCCACATAGGTACAACGCCGAATAATGAATCCATGTTCGGTACCCCTTTTTTCAAGCACGCCGAAGCATGCGGTTTCGCTTCCAATTATCTTGACATGGTAACGCTTACTCACTTTTCGCGCAAGCGCGCTTCAAGGGCCTCGTTGATAATTTTGAGGGCTTTGACCCGGGCAAAACGCTTGTCGTCGCTCTCCAGAATAATCCAGGGAGCGAACGGGGTGGACGTCAGGCGGAACATGTCTTCAATGGCAGATTTGTACTGGGGATACTTGTCCCGATTGCGCCAATCTTCGTCCGTGATTTTCCACTGCTTGGCCGGGTCTTGCTCGCGGTCGTGAAAGCGACGCAGCTGCTCTTCGGGGCTCACGTCCACCCAGAATTTCAGCAGAATGGCGCCCCAACGCACCAGTTCACGCTCAAACTCGTTGATTTCGTCGTAGGCGCGGCCCCACTCGGCCGGCGTGGCGAAACCTTCCACACGCTCAACGAGCACCCGCCCGTACCAACTGCGGTCGTAAATGCCCACGTGACCCGCCTTCGGCAGACGCGTCCAGTAGCGCCACAGGTGCGGGTGCAGAAGTTCCGGCTTGGTGGGTGCCGGCGAGGGAAACACCGTGTAGGCGCGCGCGTCGAGGGCCTGAGCCACGCGCTTGATGTTGCCGCCTTTGCCGGCGGCGTCCCAGCCTTCGTACATGATCATGAGCGGAATGCGCTTCTGATACATTTCCATTTCCAGCTTGTTGAGACGCGCCTGCTCGGCTTTGAGCTGGGATTTGTACGTTTCGGGGTCGAGCGCAAGGGTGTGATCCACCTCGTCGAGCACCGGGCGTTCGGCCTGCACGACGAAGCGAGAAGCACGGGGGGCGTGCGCGTGCGCCTCGGCGGCCTCGCGTTCGGCGGCGGCGTGGATTGCGGCTTCTTGTTCGGGCGTGCGCTCGGCGGCGGGGGTGTCAACCAGAAGTCCGGCCGAGTTTGCCTGCGCCTTTGCCGCCGCGGCAGCAGCGTCCGGGTCGGGCTGGGCGGAGAGCGCGCCTTTGATGGCCTCGACCAGCGTCTCGGCAATAGCCAGGTTCGCCGCGCGCTTGTCCTCGCCGTTGATCAGGCGCCAGGGAGCATAGGAGAAGTTACTGCCTTCCAGAAGGTGGTCATACAGGCGATAGGCCTGGGTATAGTTGTTGACGCTGGCCAGCTTTTCCTTGCTCACGCGCCAGCGCGTGGCCGGGTCGTTGTGCAGGCGCTCAAGGCGCTTCTTCTGCGCCTCCTGCCCCACGTGGACGAAGAATTTCACCACCACGTAGCCGTCGTCGACCAGTTGCTGCTCGAAGTCGGCCGCCGAGGTGAGGTAGCGGTGCAGTACGTCGATATGTCGCTCGTCGCGCGCCTGTTCAACGGCGGCGACGGCGGTTTTGTGGTGCGCCTTGTTCTTCCCCGTGCCGCTGGCTCCGTCTTCCGCGTTGCGCACTCCCGCCAGCGAAAGGTCGCCGAACTCGCTGTAGAGCATGTGCTGGGTGGCGGCCGTGTACCAGCCGCGGTCGTAGAACGTGATGGCGCCGCGCGGGCCAAGCGCGCGCCAAAACTCCTGCATGACCGGGTAGAATCCCGTGACGTCGTGCGCCGCACCCGCGAAGGACCGAGCCGCTTCCACATCGAGGTCCTCAGTGACGTAAACGCTGGTGGCACGCGCGTCCAGGTTGTACATGAGGTCGGAAATGCGGCTTCCCTTGCCCGCACCGTTCCACCCTTCAAACAGCACAACAAGGCCGACGCCCTGCTTCACCGCCTCTTGCTGCAACACCACCAGCTGCTCCATGAGCGCATCTCGACGACGCTTATACTCATTCTTCTGCAAAGGCTCCCGCGTAAAGTCAACGGCCTCCAACATAAGCGCGTCCTTCCCCCCGACATCGTGCCGCCATCATAGCACAGGGCGGAAACGACGTTCGAAGGCAGTACCTACTCGTTTGTTGTTAATTTAAAAACAAGCGTTAGACAAATGAAAAGTATGCTCAGAAAATGAGAAAAGACTGCAAGGTACGAAACCCTACAGCCTTTTCAGCTCACTCTCTTAATTACCAGTCAGTTTGTCATTGCTTCAAAACTTATAATCATAAGAGTGAAAAATTAAAGCAAGCAATTAGTTTCACTGCTTAAATGATATCAGAATTATACACAACTCCTAACTCACAAGACCAGTCAGTTTGTCACTGCTCCAAAACCGAAAAACCTCCCACTCGTTTGCACTCATCGTTTGACTACCAGTCAGTTTGTCACTGCTCCAAAACTACGTGCCGTCCGTGCATCGCACGACCCTCGTTTGACTACCAGTCAGTTTGTCACTGCTCCAAAACTCGAAACCGTTAATGCAGAGGTTGCCTACTGTTTGACTACCAGTCAGTTTGTCACTGCTCCAAAACGACGTCCTCTTTGACGCTTAAAATCTGCTGTTTGACTACCAGTCAGTTTGTCACTGCTCCAAAACTTCAAACGCGACCGTGGGGCGAACATTAGGTTTGACTACCAGTCAGTTTGTCACTGCTCCAAAACTGGTGCGAAGGGTGACCCCATGAGTGAACGGTTTGACTACCAGTCAGTTTGTCACTGCTCCAAAACCCAAGAGCAATGTCAGCAGCCCTTCTACGAGTTTGACTACCAGTCAGTTTGTCACTGCTCCAAAACGCGCTCGAAACACCGCTACGACGTGGTCAAGTTTGACTACCAGTCAGTTTGTCACTGCTCCAAAACAATTCGTACCCCGGGAACTCGCGGTGTTCGGTTTGACTACCAGTCAGTTTGTCACTGCTCCAAAACTACAGATGTTGCGGTGTGGTTTCAGAACATGTTTGACTACCAGTCAGTTTGTCACTGCTCCAAAACTGTCAGGGTTGGACGTTTGGCGTCTGGCTCGTTTGACTACCAGTCAGTTTGTCACTGCTCCAAAACGTGGTGTTTGTTGTTGTGAATAGTATAGCAGTTTGACTACCAGTCAGTTTGTCACTGCTCCAAAACATCTTCCAAGCGGATTGCGAACTTCCACGAGTTTGACTACCAGTCAGTTTGTCACTGCTCCAAAACATTGTGTTTGTGTATGTGAATAGTATAGCGTTTGACTACCAGTCAGTTTGTCACTGCTCCAAAACACCTAGAGGCAATCGTCCACGACGCGCAGGGTTTGACTACCAGTCAGTTTGTCACTGCTCCAAAACAGCCTGCTGCTGGTCGTACTCGTCGCTGTCGTTTGACTACCAGTCAGTTTGTCACTGCTCCAAAACCGCAAGAGATTTTTTCACCTGCGTGAGGTTGTTTGACTACCAGTCAGTTTGTCACTGCTCCAAAACCCTACTGGAAAATGGCCGAAACGTATCTCAGTTTGACTACCAGTCAGTTTGTCACTGCTCCAAAACGTGGCGTGTGTTTACCTCCCCACTGGGGGAGTTTGACTACCAGTCAGTTTGTCACTGCTCCAAAACCACGGCGATCAAGAAATGTCTGTGAAGTGGGTTTGACTACCAGTCAGTTTGTCACTGCTCCAAAACGATACGCTCGTGGGCCAGTTTCGCTACACGTTTGACTACCAGTCAGTTTGTCACTGCTCCAAAACCCTTATTTCTTTCGTACATTGACTCCAGCTGTTTGACTACCAGTCAGTTTGTCACTGCTCCAAAACAGCACGGCACGGGAACTTCCGGCAACTGTGTTTGACTACCAGTCAGTTTGTCACTGCTCCAAAACCGCCGTGCGCGGGGTAAGCTGCTGATAGTCGTTTGACTACCAGTCAGTTTGTCACTGCTCCAAAACATAGCGTTGCGCATACGGGATGCAGAATAAGTTTGACTACCAGTCAGTTTGTCACTGCTCCAAAACTAGAAGTCCTGATCGAGCAGCATGCACTGGTTTGACTACCAGTCAGTTTGTCACTGCTCCAAAACCTGCCACAAGCGCTCGCCGCGCATACAGGCGTTTGACTACCAGTCAGTTTGTCACTGCTCCAAAACGGATTCAGTCGGCCAGCTGATCGGGGTAAGTTTGACTACCAGTCAGTTTGTCACTGCTCCAAAACGCTGGTCGTGGCCTCGAAGTCTGCGGCCCGTTTGACTACCAGTCAGTTTGTCACTGCTCCAAAACTACCACCGCTCGCCGCGCATACAGGCTATGTTTGACTACCAGTCAGTTTGTCACTGCTCCAAAACCTATTAACGTAGTAAATACCCTCGCGTATAGTTTGACTACCAGTCAGTTTGTCACTGCTCCAAAACCATCGCGGATGCCAACGATGCAGTTACGGGTTTGACTACCAGTCAGTTTGTCACTGCTCCAAAACTGCACTGAATCAGCCGCGGCCCAGACCTTCGTTTGACTACCAGTCAGTTTGTCACTGCTCCAAAACGCAATTTCTTGCAGCGTAAGCATGCTTTCTGTTTGACTACCAGTCAGTTTGTCACTGCTCCAAAACGAAATTGAGCGTTGACAGCGCATAGACGTGTTTGACTACCAGTCAGTTTGTCACTGCTCCAAAACCGTTGGGGCAAAATTCTTTCTGCGGAAGAACAGACAACGGACTGGCTGGCTCTCTTCATGATTGAAGAAAGTCCTTGTCAATACACATTTTTCTTTCATACTCATAGCTTGTATCATCAGGAACATTCTCCAGCAACAGCACCTTCAATTCAGAAAAAACTGCTTGCCGATAAAACTCTTGCAGCTCGTTTTCCTCTAAAAATTGCTTCAGATTCACGAAAACGAGTTGCTTGGCGAATGCTGCATCAGACGCAAACTTCAAAAACTTTATCAGGTTGTCAAGGAGCGAGTCGGAAGGATCAATATCAACGCCAAAATCGAACGCCTTCAGATACTTCCGCATATCCCATTGTACTTCAAAAGCATAATCTGATTTAAGGCGCAAACCCAATGATGCAACCCGATCTGATAAAGCTCGCCCCATGGTCTCGATTTCCTGGCGCTCTTTATCCTCAGACAGAAACATGTTCTCAACCCGTTCGAGAACCTCGCCAAATAATGCTCGCTCCGTCCATGGAAGTTCAAACGGATTGAAAACAAAAAGGAAGTAATTCCTCGAACTACGGCGTTCCTCTCCTTCCCACAGTGCGTACGGCTCCACCGCCGCTTCATCAAGCTCAGAAAAGAAAGACTGGCACACGCGAGCAAACAGCGTGCGATTGTGAATCTCCACTACCGAAACCGCATCGCGCTCCAGTGCAAGCGATTCAGAAAAACCCGACAATGACAAGTTCATAGCACCACGAACCCCTCTAGGGTATCCACCTCGGCATACGATTCCCGCTCGCCCGTTATGAACTCCATGGCCGCAAATTGCTTCTCGGTTACTTTGAGCACTTGCACCAATCCGTATGGTGGGCGATGCTGGCGCAGGCGGCTAATACTCGCGCCAGCTTGCGCATCGTTCACCACTAATTTGGCGTAGACTGATTCCTGTAGCATAAGGAATCCCTCTTTGATGAGGTGCTTGCGGAATAAGCGGTATTCTTTTCGCTGCACCGCCGTATCAACTGGCAAGTCGAAAAACACGAACACCCTCATGAACCGCACCCTCTCTTGAACGCTCATAACTGCTCGAAGCCCTCAATCTCGGCCACTACCATAGTTTTATTAAGGGCCGCAAGACAGTCTTGCACATACAACGACACCACCGAATGCAAGCGATACGAACCTCCTTTGTACGCCACGACACGGTTCCCCAAATCGCCCAACAAGCGCCGTACTTCCTTGTCGAACACCTCCTGAGCATATTTGTACACGAGCCCATCAACCACAGGACGAAAGGGCTCCATCAAGTCGCACGAGAAGTTGAACTGGTTATATTCGCTCCGATGGCATATACCGCACTGCGTCAAATAGCCTCGGGAAACTATTTCCCGGTTCACCATAGAAAGCAGAACGGCATAGCCGTAATTCAGGGCGGCATTTGTAGGAACATTGTCATCACGAGTAAAGTCATGACCGAAAAGCGCAGCAAAATACTGTCGCGCGGCATGCGCCTCCCGGTTTGTCGTGTCCCCCGACTTCACCTCATCCCTACATACATACAAAGCCTTTGCCGCATCCGCCTGATCATTCTCCTCAAGCACGCGTGCCTGTTGGCGTATCTTCTCTTTCACAACGTGCTGCCATACCCGCTTTTTGATAGGCTCACCCCACGACAGCTGCTCCTGTACGCGTTTGCTTGCATTGTGTGCACCATAGAGCGGAAGATACTGCCCAATAGGGTTGCACTTTTCGTCAGCCACCACGAGCGATATCTTGCATTTTGCCAGCTCAGAAAGCAGATAGGCACTGAGATACACCTGTGTATTTTGCAGAATGATGGAAGATATTTCGGACAAATGAATCTTCGCAGTGTCATCTGTTTTGCGCACCACCAAGTAACCGCCTTGATAGCTGCAGCGGCATTGACTCTCGATGAACACCGTCCTAAAGGCCAATCTCATACCGCCTTTCCAGCATTCCCGTGACCGACGAGTCCACGAAGTATATCGAGCCTGAAGAAAGTTCCTTCGAGAAAGTGACGTTCATACACCCTGCGTATTTGGAACCACCAACCGCCGACAGATCAATCATATTCACGTGTGCACCAGCAATGGACACAAGCGAAAGCAATACACGACGCCGATCAGCCTCGCTCGCCTTCCGGAAAGGCTCTTCCAGGTTCATCACTTGCATTTGCTGCAACAAGCGAGGCGCATAATGCGCATACTTCCCCTGAATTGACCTGAATAAGTCAAGCAGCTCATCCTCCGAACAAGCAGCACCAGCTTCAATGCGACAAATCAACTCGGTTTCCTCCTGAGAGAAAGCCAGCTGCTGGGCATTGCGCACTTCCTTTTTCCCCGTGATATAGAGCCGAGAGTCGCCAAGGATAATCTGCTGATACTTGTACACCTTACGCCGACGAATGCGCTGAAACACAAGGCCGCTCTCTTCCGCCAACTCGCGCGCATACGTCTCCAACGCCTGAGGATCGCTTGCAAGCGCAGACGCAACCCGCACGGGAACCGGCGCAAATTCAAGCACACGCTGATTCTTCTTCGGCTTCAAAGCTTCATAGACGAAGAAGTAGGCGAATTGCTCACGTGAGTAACTTCCATATTTCTGCGGGTCAAGACCTTTCTTCAAGGGGAGGTTCAACGTTTTGCCTGCCGCTTTTGGCGAGTATATGGTCTCATCCCAAAAAGCCCCGTGCGTTTCCTCAGGCATATGCGAAATGAAGCAGTCTTTGTAGTCGAAACAGCGCCTGATACGGTCAACCTCAGCACCAGCATCCCATGCATCGCGGAATATCTCACCCGTTTCCACGTCGAACCCTGGAGTAAGGAAACTCGACACAATAAATCCTGCCGATCCGGGCAATTCGCGCGTCTTGCGGAATACTTCGGCTTGCCGCTTAATGAAGCGCTTCACCACCGCCGCCATCTTCACTGGCTCTGCGTACACATCGCCATGGCGATACCGAATGAATCGCCCTATCTGACTAGCCAAATAGGCATCATGTGCATGGTGGAAATCATTGATCGTACGACTCTTTGCTAACCCACATTCCTCTCGCAATTGGTGAGACATGCCTGCCTTGACCGGCAGTACCTCGGCGTCAGGATAGCGAACCTGCAAAAGCTGCTGCACCTGCTTGACAACCTGCCCCGTCTCGACAAGTTGGCGATTGATAAACTTTTTCAAAAGCTCGTCGCTCACCGTTGTGCGCGTCAGATTGTTGAACTTCTTCTCGCCGATAAGCCCTGCGTCGCGCAACGTACGCCAGAAACCGCGCATGCGACTGATAAGGTGCTGATCAAGCAAAAGCGTATCGAGCTTGCGTTGGTTTTCTTCCGCATACACCAGCACCTTATTTTCAAAACTGTCGTCCTTGATATAAGACTGCGGCAAAATATGATCCACCTGATACAAGTGCAAGCTATTGATGTCCAGTGGTTTTCCCGAGTACATGCATTTGCCGCACTGCATGAAGTAGAGGGTCAATCGCTCATTATTGAGGTCGCGCGGATCCCGGTCTTTCAGTTCAGTGTACACATCGGCGTACTGACTCTTTAAGCTGGAAAGCGCCGCCCCCAAGGCCTTATATCGACTTGTGGTTCGCCGACCCTTGTTGCGCGCGCTTTCGTCGCGGGTCACCTCAAGGAAGATGCATGCGGGTTCTTTTCCAGCAAGGTGCACAATCTCGTCCACAATTCGAAGAGCCTGATTGATACCGCGACGCAATGCCGGAGACCCCGTCACCTCATCAAGCGACCCACTGCTCGCGTCAAGCGCGCGGGCAAGATTGCGCTCGTCGATTTTCGACTTAAACGCCAACACGTCGTCGCTCAGTATTTCCATGAGGTTCATGGCCGCCCCCATGCGCCTGGCATGGTTCGGGTCGCCTTCCAGCAAAATATCCATAATGGTTTTAGGACCATTGTCGGTATCACTTCTCAATCCACACAAAAGCGCATTCGAAAGCCGCCCCCACCCGGTATAACGCTTCTGGCACAGCTTGCGAATCTGCGCATCACTCAGGCGCTCCCCATACACACGTTTAATTTTGCGCTTCAAAATAGAACGATCTTCAAAGACCGTATTCCAAAGAATAATGTCTTCCGCCATAGCGCTATCAGCGTCTGACAGTTCATCGACCTCAAGAATCTTACAAAAATCAAAGTGAGAAGAAAGTTGCGACTCAAACGCATCCTCTCCCTGACCCCCTGAAACGTGGTAAGCTCCCCCAGCCGACTTGCCACCTTCTGGTCCATGCTTTTGCGCCAGCCACTTCTCCACCATCTCATAGGTAACACGCTTTCGCCTCATGAACAAGTCTTCCAAAATGCCCAGTCGATCCGCCGCATCGAAGCGGTAGCTCTTGTCTCCATCCTGAGTATAACGCGCCCCATTCAGCTCATTGAGAACGCAAAACAACTCATACGTCAGCGAGCGACGAGCTAGCACCGGCTCGCCCTTCAAATAGGTGCATGTCCCGGTCATACGACGGATGAAGTCCTCAGCGCTTTGGTCCTTATCGATGACCTCTTCCCAGTTCCAGGGGTAGATGCGCTCATTCTCCTTACCAGGCAATCGGGACGACCATGCAAAGCGTGTAGCATCCTGTGCATCCCGCGCAGCATTTTTCAACGTAAGGGGTCCCACATAATATGGAATGCGAAAGGTCACCAAGGAATTAAGTTTATCCTTCTCCTGTGCAAGGAAAGAATAATACGCTGCCTGCCGCTCGATGATGGCATTCATCTCTTCCAGATGAAGCTGATAGGGAATGGTTCCGTTGTCACTCGTCTTGAGACGGCGAAGGAATGTACCCGCGTCAATCGCACGCTGAACAGCCGCATAACGCTCGTCCGCTTGGGCACCGATGCGCTCAAGCAGCTTTCGCACTTCCTTGAGGAAATCTTCGTGGGAGAGTTTACTGGTGCCCAGGTTGTACTTGGTGTAACCCTGGGCTTTGCTCGCGTCATAGTCATGGGTTCCTTCATAGAAAGGCCCGCGGAAGAATTCGTCATAGCATTCGGGTCCATAGGTACGCACGAGGTCTTTGAGCGTTTTAAGATCGCTGTGATAGCGTTCGTACTCCTTCACCTTGCAAAACGACAGCATCTCTCCTTGCGCTTCACTGAGAATACCCATGAGCACGTAGGAGGAATATACCGCGCGCAACGCTTCAAAGAGGTCACGCCCCTCATCAGGGCAGGCGTAGCCTTCAACCTTCTCGTCGTTTGAAAGCGCAAACTTGCTGGCCTCCGATTCAGCGAACATGATATGCGCGAAGTCAACCGTGTATCCAACCACTGCGCCCGAAACCGCTTTCGCCAGTTTCTTGTACTCCTTTTCGACACCCAGCGCGGCTTCCGCCTGATCGCGCTTCTCGGCTGGACGCAAGGATGCATCGCCCAGCGCCTTTGCAAGCGCTTCTGCATTGCAGGCACACTGGATGTCGTTGTTTTCACACCAGTCCTCTAGTGCCTGGCAGAGTTTTTCGGCTGCATCTTTCATGTTGGCATTCGTTGCGCTCAGCTTTGGGTTGTCCTGATACAGGAAATTACCGCGATGCTTCACGATGTTATGAAGCGCTAGATACACGAGCCGAATGTCGGCTTTTTCGTCCGACTCGATCAGCTTCTTGCGCAGATGATAGATCGTGGGGAACTTCCGATAATAATCTGCTTCGGCAAAATCACTGTCGTTAAAGAGAGGGTGATGATAGTTGGAATGGTTGGGGTCGCGATCTTCCGGCAAGAGACGCGCTTGGTTCAAGCGGATAAAAAACTCCGGGTCCACATTCGCCATTTCCTCTGCGAAGAATCCTTGCAACAAGTCGAGTCGTTGGCGACGCCGATCATAACGACGCCGCTGACCGCGATGCACGCGCGTTTCGGCGGCGGGGCTCGCCTCGGTAAACACCCGACTTCCCCAGGTAGGTTTACCTTTGAAGCGACAGATATCTCCCTGGTCATCGATTGCTGCCCACCCCACCGATGCGGTTCCAATATCCAGACCAATGTAATACGACCCAACGTTGCGCAGATTCATATATTCCCCTTTCTCAACGTTCCTGTTAGAATGGAGTACATCTTGATACCAGTCAAGATGTCACTGCGAGTCAAAATAAAGGCTCAGCCTTATCTGCCCTCTTCGGAGGGCGCCGCGGAGGCGGCACCTTTGACTCAAAACGAAAGGCCCTTCGGGGCCTTTCGTTGTTTGTGCGGGTAACGCTTGCATCGCTTGACGGGCTCCTCGGGTTGGGGTAGGTTCGACCTCTACTACTTGGGTGGAGAGGGGTTTTCTATGAGCTTATCAGTTAATGAGAGAAAAGTTGCTATTGTTGGATGTGGGTTTGTGGGATCGGCTACGGCGTTTGCGCTGATGCAGAGTGGGTTGTTCACTGAGATGGTGCTGGTGGATGTTGACCGCGACCGCGCTGAGGGCGAAGCGCTTGATATCGCTCATGGCATGCCGTTTGCCAGTCCCATGAACATCTACGCAGGTAGCTACGACGACGCGGCGGATGCGGTCCTCATCATTGTGACGGCGGGCGCAAACCAGCAGCCGGGCGAAACGCGGCTTGACCTCGTGCACAAAAACGTACGCATCTTCAAGTCCATCATTCCCGAAATAGCACAGCGCGACTTCGGCGGCATCCTGCTGGTGGTGTCGAACCCGGTGGACATCCTCACCTACGTGGCACTGAAACTCTCAGACCTGCCGGAGAACCGCGTCATCGGCTCGGGCACGGTGCTCGACTCCGCGCGCTTCAAGTACATCCTTGGCGAGCACCTCGGCGTGGATCCGCGCAACGTACATGCGCGCATCATCGGCGAGCACGGCGACAGCGAAATTGCGGTTTGGAGCACGGCAAACGTCTCCGGCATCCCCGTGAACGACTTCTGCGAACTGCGCGGCCACTTCGAGCACGAGGAATCCATGCAGCGCATCGCTGAGGACGTAAAAAACAGCGCCTACGAAATCATCGCGAAAAAGAAGGCCACCTACTTCGGCATTGCCATGGCCGTGAAGCGCATCTGCGAAGCCATCGTGCGCGACGAGAAGCCCATCCTGCCCGTGTCGAACTACCAGCACGGCATCCACGGCCTGCACGATGTGGTACTTTCCATGCCCGCCGTCGTGGGCAAGGATGGCATCGAATACCAGGTACCCGCCCCGCTCTCGGACGACGAACTCGCGCGCCTGCACGCCAGCGCCGACACGCTGAAGGCCATCATCGCAGAGCTGGATTTGTAAGGGATGCCGAGGTGTCGGGGCGGCATGCCACGCCGCGCCATGCCGCACTGCGCGACCCGCTAGCGCCACTTCGTGCGCAGCTCCCAGAAGGCAACGGCGCTCGCAGCGGCTACGTTTAAGGAATCGACGTCGTGGTCCATGGGGATACGCACGACGTAGTCGCAGGCAGCAACCGTGGAAGCAGCAAGGCCGTCACCTTCGGTGCCCAGCACCAGCGCAAGCTTCTCACAGGCACGCAGCCGCGGGTCGTGGAGGGGCAGCGCATCATCGGCCAGTGCAAGCGCGGCGGTGGCGAACCCGAGCGAACGCAATAGCGGCACACCCTCGCGCGCCCAATCGCGCTCGTAGCCGATGCGCGTCCACGGCACCTGGAACACCGTACCCATGGACACGCGCGCCGCGCGGCGATAGAGCGGGTCGTGACACGAGGGCGTGACCAGCACCGCATCAATCCCCAGTGCCGCGGCCGAACGAAACGCCGCGCCTATGTTGGTATAGTTCGTAATATCCTCAAGCACGGCTACGCGGCGCGCGCCCACCAACAGGTCAGCCACGCTTGGTAGCGGCGGCCGTTCAAGGGCTGCCAGCGCGCCGCGCGTCACCTCGTAGCCCGTCACGGCGTGGAACTGCTCACGCGTGGCCACCAGCACGGGAATCTCCGGGTCATCCGCCAGCAAGCCCTCGATAAGCGGACCCGTCTGCGCAAGCCACTTCTCTTCCAAAAACAGCGACACCGGGCGCACGCCCGCGGCCAGTGCGCGGTCAATCACCTTGGCTGACTCGCCTATGAACAGGCCATTCGCGTACTCGGGACTCTCGCGCAGCTGCGCGTCGGTCACTCCCGAGTACACCGCAAGATGCGGGTGGTCTGTCCCCTCCAAATGCACAAGCGGCATCGCGCCCTCCTTTCAGTCGGCGACCATGGTAGCACGTCACGCGCCATCCCTTCCCCATCTTCCCCACCCGTCTCTTTTATGCTACTATGCAAGTAACATTTACCGGAGCGCAACCACGGCACACCGCACGGACTGGGCTATACTAGCTGCCACGAAACCACTCACCCGCGCGCCGCGCCCGCGCTTCACATGGCAAGGGGAAGCAGATGATCGACAAGTCCATCTTCGCGCTTCCGGGGATCAAAGGCATCCTCGGGCTGCTCGCGGTTCTCGCGGCGCTGCAAGCGTGCGCGGTGCTCGGGCAATCATGGGCGCTCGCCTCCGCCCTCACCGACCTCTGGCTGGGAGGGCAGGTTGTGGCCCAACTCCCCCTCGTCGCCATCTTCTTCGTGTGCTTCGTTGGACGCCAAGGTGTGCTCACGGCACAGTCGGCCCTGCTCGACCGCTATGCCGCCGCGCAAGCAGACACCCTGCGCCAGGAGCTGCTCCGCAAAATTTTCGCCACGAACGCCGGGCTCGTGCGCACGCATGGCACCGGCAGTGTGACCGCCGCCGTACTGGAGGGCGTCGACCAGGTGGAAACCTACTTCAAGCTCATCCTGCCAAAAATCATCGGCATCGGCGTAATCCCCCTCATTCTGCTGGTGGCCGCGGTGGCGCTTGACTGGGTGTCGGGCCTCATTATGTTTGTGGCCTTCCCGTTCATCATCTTATATATGATCATCATGGGCCACACGGCGAAGGAAAAGGCGTCGCGGCAGCACCGCACGTTCCAAATTATGTCGAACCACTTCATCGACACGCTACGCGGCATCGACACGCTGAAACTGTTCGGCATCAGCAAGCGCTACGGCACCAGCATTTTCGAGGTGAGCGAGCGCTTCCGCGAGGCCACCATGAAAACGCTTAAGGTGGCGAACCTCTCCAGCCTCGTGCTTGACCTGTTCGCCACGCTCTCGGTGGCGGCGGTGGCGTTTATGCTGGGAATGCGCCTGATAGATGGCTCGGTGGTGCTGTTTCCCGCACTGGCACTGCTCGTGATTGCGCCCGAATACTTCCGCCCCATCCGCGAATTCGCAGCCGACTACCACGCCTCGCTCGACGGCAAAAACGCGCTCATCTCGCTGCAAGCCCTCATCGCCACGGCCGACAATGCGCCTGATGAGCGCCCCGTTCGCCCCTGGAGCGAAGACGCCAGCCTGGCGCTTGACAGCGTCACCTTCTCCTACCCGGACTTCACGGCACTCGACGGCATCACGCTGGAAGCGCACGGCTTTCAGAAGGTGGGCATCATCGGTGCCAGCGGTTCGGGGAAGAGCACGCTCGTGAACCTGCTCGGCGGGTTTTGCGCGCCTGATGAGGGGCGCGTGCTCATCAACGGCGAGGACGTGGGCAGCCTGCGTCTGACCGCATGGCAGCGCCAGGTGGTCTACATCCCGCAGGACCCCTACCTCTTCCACGCCAGCCTGCGCGATAACCTGGCCTTTTACACGCCCGACGCCTCCGACGAAGACATCGCGCACGCCGTGGAAACGGTAGGCCTGCAAGCGCTGGTTGATGAGTTGCCCGAAGGCCTTAACACGCGCATTGGCGAAGGGGCGCGGCCGCTCTCAGGCGGCCAGGCGCAACGCATCGCACTCGCCCGCGCGCTACTCGACCGCTCGCGGCGCGTGCTGCTGTTCGACGAACCCACCGCTCACCTGGACATAGAGACTGAACAAGAACTCAAGGAGCGCATGTTGCCCCTGATGGAAGGCCGACTCGTGTTCTTCGCCACGCACCGCCTACACTGGATTGACAACATGGATCTGGTGGTGGTCATGGAGAACGGGCGCGTGGCTGAATGCGGAACGCCGGAAGAACTGCGCGCGTCGCAGGGAGCCTTCGCGCGCCTTGCCGCGCGGTTGGAAGGAGGCGCGGCATGAGCCAGAACAAGCGCGAAACCGACCGCTGGGTCAGGCCGTTTTTCAAGCGCTACCGCAAGGCGCTCGCATTGGCGCTGGTGCTGGGTGTAGCCACGTTCGCGTTCGCGAGCGGCCTCATGGTAACCTCGGGCTACCTTATTAGTGCGGCGGCTGCCCTGCCGGCAAGCATTCTCATGATTCACGCGCCCACCATTTTCGTGCGCATCTTCGGCATTGGCAAGCCCATCCTGCAGTACCTTGAGCGCCTGACCAGCCACGACTGGGTGCTCCGCATGACCTCAAGCCTGCGGCTGAAGCTGTATGCCACGCTGGAGCGCGACGCTGTATTCTTCCGTCGCAGCCACCGCACGGGCGACATCCTGGGACTTCTGGCCGAGGACATCGGGCATTTGCAGAACCTGTATTTGCGCACGGTGTTCCCCGTGGCGGTGGCGCTTCTGGTCTATGCGCTGGGTATTGTGGTGTTGGGCCTGTTCTCGCCCTGGTTCGCACTCGTTTTGGCGCTAGTGCTGGGCGTGGAGGTGTTCTTGGTGCCGCTAGTGTCGGTGCTGGCGAACCGCGCGCGCATCGAGCGGCGCAAGGCGCTGAAGAACAATTTGTACGGCGAGCTGACCGACAACGTACTGGGTGCTTCGGACTGGATTTTCGCTGGTCGCGGGCAGGATTACCTCGACCGCTACCGCGCTTCGCAGGACGCCCTGCGCGCCCTCGACCGCTCGCTCAACCGCTTCGCGCGCTGGCGCGATGTGGCATCCACGGCCGTGTTTGGCGCGGCGGCGGTGTTGCTGCTTGCGTGGGCCGGCGGCTACTTCGGCGGCGCGCCCGGCGAGTCCGCGAACTGGATTGCGGCCTTTGTGCTGGGCTTTTTCCCGCTCATCGACGCTTTCGCGCCCCTGCCAGCGGCGGCCACGGAAACGAACGTTTACCGCGACTCGATTCGCCGACTGAATGAATTGCCGGAAGAAGAGAGCGAAGGGGAAGGCGCGATGGCGGCGCCTGGTAGCCCCACTTCCCCCGCCCCCACCTCCCCCGCAGGCCCCGTCGACCTGCGCATCGACAACGTGACCTTTTGCTACCCCGGCACCACCCGCGACGTACTGCGTGGCGTGAGTCTGCACATTCCCGCAGGTCAAAAGCTTGCCGTGCTCGGATGCAGTGGGTCGGGCAAGAGCACGCTCGCCTCGCTTATCCGCGGCGACCTCGCGCCCACCTCCGGGCGCGTCACCTTGAACGGCACGGACGCCAGCAGCTTCGGCGACGCCATGGCCGCACACATTGGCGTCATCCAGCAGCAAACCTACCTCTTCAACATGACCCTGCGCGAGAACCTGCGCGTGGGCAATCCCGGCGCCACCGACGAACACATCCGCACTGTACTTGACCAGGTGGGGCTAAAACCCCTGGTTGATCGCTTGCCTGACGAGCTTGACACCCTCGTAGACGAAGCGGGCCTGCGCTTCTCCGGCGGCGAGCGTCACCGCATCGCACTCGCGCGCGTACTGCTGCAAGACACGCCCGTCATCCTGCTTGACGAGCCCACGGTGGGCCTCGACCCCGCCACCGAACGTGCCCTTTTGGACACCATCTTCCGCAACGCCGCAGGTAAAACGCTCATCATGATCACACACCACCTGCAAGGCGTGGCGAACATGGACCAGGTGGTCTTCGTGGAAGACGGCCTGCTGGAACTGTCCGGCGCGCCCGCCGAGCTGGAGCGCACAAGCGAGCGCTACCGCCGCCTCCTCGCCTTCGACCGCGGCAGCGCCATGGCCTAACGCCACACAACAAGCCACTTTGCTTTATACTCTTTTCTACCGAATGAAAAGGAGACCCCATGGCTGCAACCGTCAAAACGCTTCTCGAGCATCACGGTGAACTGTACTGGGGCACGCGCATGGCGAACCCGGGCTACCAGTACGGCCTGTCGCTCGACGTCACGCCGCAGGGCCTTGCCGCGCAGGTGGTGTACGTGCTGAGCGACGTGGATGACGAAGATGAGGAACTGGTCACCCCTGACACGCTGCTCGACTGCTACACCCTATCTGACCTGGAGCGCAACGGTATTGTGCTGAGCGACCTCATGGAAGAGGACCTGCCCGAGCCGGTGCTTGGCTGGTACTGCGCCGAGCAGTCGTTCTTCAGTCACGAGCAGCTGGCCGAACTGCAAGCCAGCAGCGAGCGTTTGGGCGACTATCTGGACATCGTGCTACACATTCTCACCATCGACCCTGAGGAAGTGGCCACCGGCATGCCCTCGCTCGATGAGCTCTCGTTTTTCGACCTGCTTGATGAGTTGGAAGGCATCTCTGAAAAGATCGACGCGGGCGAACTGAAGCAGCCCCTCCCCTTCTCGTTCAAGCTGGTAGGCGACGCGCTGCTCGGCTGGGAATTCGCCGACGAAGCCGACTATCGCTAGCCCTCGTGTCCGAGGAATCGTTCCCATGCGGGAAGTTCCTTGAGCGCTTGGGCGCGCCCGCGTTGGAAGTTCGCGACCAGCTTCGCCTCGTCGCGTTCGGTGTTGCGTACGCCCTGGTCGGTGGCGTAGAACACGTAAGCAGCACCCGCGGCCTCCAGCTGCGCGAGGACGTCAAGTTCGTCGTTGTAGCGCTGCGCCCACGAATCCAGCAGCGCCCACATGCACGGACGGCGCCAGAAGAACACGTCGTAGGCGCGGTTCGGCTTGAGCGAACGGCGGTAGTCGCGCGGGCGCGTACAGACCACGAAAAACCGCGTGTAGTCATCGCGCGCGGCACGCGGCAGCATGATACCGCCGCCTTCGCCGATGCCACCGTCGTAGAGCGCCTGACCGTTTATCCAGGTGGGGGGCATGATAACGGGATAGCTCGACGAGGCGCGCACGCAGGTCATAAGGCTCTGCTCCGTGGAGAAGGCGGTGCGCGTGAAGTACACCGTTTCGCCCGTGTCGCGCGCAACGGCCTGGAGCGTAAGCTGAGCCGGGTTTGCCTGAAACGCCGCGAAGTTGAAGGGAAGCGCACAGCCGGGACGGGCAAGCGTGTCACCGTGCAGCGTGGCTCCGATGCCATCCGCGCCCACTGCCGGCAGCAGCCAGGGGCGAAACGCCAGGTTGTCAAGGCAGGTGGTGAACGACGCTTCGGCGCGGTGCGCGTCATGGGACAGGTAATCAATGGCGTTGGTAGCTCCCGCCGAAAGCCCATACACAGCGTCGAACGAAAGACCCGCCTCAAGCAGCACCGACACCGCACCCGCCGAGTACGAGTTGCGCATGCCGCCGCCTTCAAAGATGAGCGCCACGTGATGCGCCGCGCCGCTCATCAGGGTAGACCCTCACCGCTCCGGACACGGGAAGAGGCGCGTCCGGATTGCCGCAGCGTTGCTATATCGCGGCGGATGGCGGCGATGTCGGCGTTGGGGTCAAGAAGGCGACGATAGAGACTCGCCACCTCATCGCGCAGGTTTATTTCGCTCGGGGCACTGAGGGCGAAGAACGCCACGCGCAGGTAGAGCTTCAAATCCTCGGCACTTTGAAGGTTCTGGAGTTTTGCGGGATCGCACTGCGCGCCGCAGCGTTCGCGATCGTCGGCAAGTGCGTCCAACATGCCCGTTGTCACGCGGCGCATGCGCGCGAGGCTTTCTTGACGCTCGCGACGGGCCTGGTAGCGCGGGAGAAAGAGCGCGGTGCACACGGCGAGTACCTCGGCACACGCCGTGAACCACTCGGGTAGCGATCCCCAGTCCATCGCGCGTCTCCTTTCCGCATCGCACTACAATACGTCAATGGGAAGAGGATACGCGCGGTGGCCGAAGCGCAGGTCACCGGGCGGGCATTCGTCGGGCGGTTGTTGCGCGGATGTGAGATGCGGGGCATCGACACGCAGTCGCGTGTCGATGCGACGGTTTACGACAACGCCAGCAAACGAGCACTGGTGGCAGCACTGCGTTCGGACAGTTCGGCGCGGTCAACCCGGCGCAGTTCGGCCAGTTCATCAAGCATATCTTCCAGGCGTGCCACTTCGAGTTCCACCTCGTACGGCTCACCCTCGGGCGGCGCGTCTGTCTCCAGCAGCAGACGATCCTCCGGGATGATGCGCGCGTACTCGCGGCCGCGCTTCGTGGCCAGCATGCGCGGGTTCACGGACACACAGCACCCGGCGCGCAGCACGCGCTGCAGCTCGTCCGACGAGCCGGTGAACCAGTGGAACACACACGCATTCCCCTCAAGCGCACCGGCTTCTTCCAGTACGTCAAGCACCGCGTGAGCCGCCTTTACGGCGTGCAGCGACAGCAGCTTCCCACCGCTTGCACACGCAGCGGCCACGCGGTTGAACGCCGCCAGTTGTACCTCGCGCGATGCGGCGTGGCGGGGCCCGAAGTCGAGCCCCACCTCGCCCACAAAACGCGCGTCCACGGCCAGACGTTCGAACAGCGCCACGTCATCTTCGCCACAGCGGCCATCGGCAATCCACCACGGGTGCATGCCCAGTCCCGTGCGCACGTTTTCGCACCCCGCGAACAGGGCGGACGCACACTCGAAGCCCTCCGGCGTCACGGTGGTTGCAAACGCGCCCAGGCCTTCGCGTGCCATATCTTCCGCCGCCGTGTGCGCGTCGGGCGCAAAGTCCAGGTGACAGTGCATGTCGAACAGCCGCAGGTTCGTCATCGCGCGCCTCCCGGCTCTGCCGCACCTTCTGTACCGTCAATGTTTACGCCGGCCAACTCGCACAGCACAGCGCCAGCTATCATCTGGCCCATGATAGGTGGCACGAACGATGCCGTGCCCAGATTCGACCGCTCGCGGCGCGCCGCGCCTTCGCGAACGGGCACGTTAACCGGCTGTTCACAGGAATACAGCACGCGCAGATGGCGAATGCCGCGCTTGCGTCCTTCCTTGCGCATGATGCGGCAGAGCGGGCAGTTCACCGTGTCGTACACGTCGGCGAACCGGAAGCAATCGGGCCGCAGCTTGTTCGCCGCGCCCATGCTGCTGATGAGGCGCAGGCCCTCCGCGTCGGCATACTGCGCCACAGCCAGCTTCGCCGAGATGGTGTCGATGGCGTCAATGAAGAAGTCCACGCGACCCGCATATGCGCCCAAGAAGTCTGGCACGTCCTCGGCCAGCACGAAGCGATCCAGGGCCTCTACCTGCGCCGATGGGTTGATGTCAGCCACCATCGCGCGCGCCACGTCCACCTTCTTGCGCCCGATGGTGCTGCGAAACGCGATGGCCTGCCGGTTGATGTTGCTGGCCTGCACCACGTCATGGTCCACCACCACGAGCCGCCCCACGCCGCCGCGCGCGAGCGCTTCCACGCAGTTCGACCCCACGCCGCCCACACCCAGCACCATCACGGTGGACGCCGCCAGACGCGCCAGCCCCTCGCGGCCCATAATGAGTTCCAGCTTCTCCGTGGCCGCGTTGTCGGTTTCGGTCATCGTGCTCCTTTCGTCGGCGCCTATGGTAGCACGCACAGGCACCCCGCGGCCGCTCACGTCTCCGGTGCGGCACCCAGTTCAAACCGCGGAGAAAGGCTTAGCCGCTTCGCCACGCTTTTTTGTTTAGCTGCGGGCGAAGGGGTCGACGTAGAGGCGTAGGCCGTCGGGGAGGCGGACGAGACCGAGCGCTTGCAGTACGTCGGCGAAGGGGGACGAGAGTACCGACTTCCCGTTGAACGTTTCGACGACCATCTTTTTGCGTGCGCTGTCGCCGCCGGCGCGGCGGAGGGCATGCTCAAGGTGCGCCACGAGCGCATGGACAGCTGCGGCAAGAATGTCCTCATCCGACGTGAATGACAACAGCGCCCGCAGGCCTGCTGTTGCGTACAGCACCGCTGCGCCGTTGTGTAGCACCACGAGGCTTCCTGCGCGACGCGACGGACGCACGTCCGACTCACCTGACACAGCGTCGCCATAGCCATCCGGCTCAGCAATCGCCGACCACGGCAGCGCGACACCGTAGAGGTTTGCGGGGTCATCGACAGCCAACACCACGCAGGCGCTCTCCCCCGCCACATCGGGCACAGCGGCATCTTCGCGCGCATTTTCGCTGGTAGCAGCGTAGGTGCGCAGCACATCCACCGTCTCGCGCGAGGCGAATTGCGCCGGCCCGAGGCCCTTCACGAACGCGCCGCGCAGTACGTCACCCACGTCCTCCATCGAGCGCAGTACCGGCATGAGGGCGCCGAGGCCGCCGGGCACGCCGGAGAGCATCACCACGTCGCGGGACAGCACGCCGTAGCGATCGAGGATGGACTCCACCACCGCAACCGCCCGCACCGTGTCGTTCTCGGGCGAGGGCGCAAGAAGCGACCAGCGACCCGCCAGCGCCGCGCCGCCGGCCGTGCCGAGAAGCACGCTATCCGCCGCCGACCCCGCCGCGGTCATCCCCGCCGTCCGCGCAGGTAAACGGCTGCCGGAGCGGTGCCGCGAGCGCCGACTGCTCACACGGCGCTGCGGAGCCGGATGCGCGTGGGCACCGGCTTCCGCCGCACGCACGGGCGCGAACGTGTCGTTCGTGGCGCGGCCGCTCCACACCAAGCCTTGCAGCGCTGCGGCGATGGTTGTCTCATCCACCCGCTCAGGTGCCATCCGCCGGCGCACCGCTTCAACAATTTGGCGGAAGAACAGGCCATACCCGTTGCCAAGGACCTGGACAACCGCCTCTTCCACCGAGGGGCATACGGCAGGTTCGGCCTCTTCGGCGCCCACATCTGCGGGTTCGGGTCGCGCGGGTGCAAGCGGAGAATCCGTCGGGTAGAACGCCACGAGGCCCACCGGCGGCGCGGAGCCGCGCGCGGCGCGCCCACGAGCGGCGGGCGCATCGGCAGCAGGGCCGGCCGCCTCACGGCGCGCGCCCGCCCACACCACTTCTCCCGACGCGATAAGTTCGTCCAAAAGCGCAGGGCGATAATCGCGCACACGGCTGGGCAGCACGTGATCTTCCCACGAGACGGCGGGCAAAAACACGCCCTCGAACTGGGCGATGACCTGCGCTACGCCCTCGATGCCCTCAAGACCGCCGCCGCGCCCTGCCCCCACGCCTTGCAAGTCAAGCACATAGCGCGCGTAGGCATCCGCAGGCACCGCGCGCACGGCAGCCCGCGCCTTCGCAAGCGAGCGCGCCCTTAGTCGGCGCAGTACGTCCGCGGCAACCCAGGTTCGTTCAGGCTGATCAGAAGGCCCTGCGAAGTGGCCCTGCACAAGGCGGCCAGCCGCCGCAAGCCGTCGCAAAGCCTCGCGCGCTACCGCGGGGCCGAGGCCGAAGCGCTCCGCCACATTCTCGCTGGAGAACGGCCCATGCGTGCGAGCATAGCGAAGCAGCAGGTCATCCAGGGGAAAGTCAACCGCTGCATCGTCTCCCGCCGCACGAAACACCGCAGGCACCTCATCCGGCACCGCAACACCCAGCGCCTCGTGCAAGCGCCACGCATCCTCCACCGCCGCCCAGCGCTCCGCACCACCGATGAGCACCGAGAATGCACGGCGGTCACGCGCCAAGTCTTCCAGCGCCGCCTGCGCTTCTACTACGGTCGCACAGGGCACGTCATCGGCGTCATCAGCCTCATCACCTGCACCATCGCGCACGCTCTCGCTCGCAGCCGGCTCCAACCGGCATGCAACTTCTTCCGCAGACAGCGGGCCCAATACGCGCAGCATATCGGCCACACCTTCCGCACCGCGCGCACGCCGACCAGGTGCCAGCCGCTGCAACTCAGCTTCAACAGCTTCCCCCACCTGCGGATCCAACAGCTCGCCCACATCGGTTGACCCCAAGAGTTCACCCAACAGCGCCGGATCCACCGCCAAAAGCGACGCCCGCCGCTCGGCGTGCGGCAAGTCGCCCTGATACAAGTGCTCGCCCACGTAGCCGAACAACAGCGGCGCGGCAAACGGCGACGGCACGCTGGTCTGCGCCTCCACGATGCGCACCGCACCCTCCCCGATTCCCTGCATGACCTCGCGCAACGCGCCGAGGTCGTACACATCCTGCAAGCATTCGCGCGCCGTTTCCAGCATGAGGGGAAAATCACGCTCACCGCGGGCAGCCTCCAGCAGTTGTCCCGCTTTGAGGCGTTGCTGCCACAGCGGTGCGCGCTTGCCCGGTTGCGTGGGCGACATGAGCAGCGCCCGCGCGGCACATTCGCGAAACCGGGCGGCGAACAGGGCCGTTGCGTCCACGCGGTCGCGCACGATGCGTTCGAGTTCGTCCGCATCGAATACGAACAGCTCGGCGCCGGGCAGGCGCGTTTCGGTCATGGGAATGCGCAGCACAATGCCATCGTCGGCCGCCTGCGCCTGCGGGTCGAAGCCAAGGGTAGAAGTAACCCGGTCAGACACCGCCATGGCCCACGGCTCGTGCACGCGCCGACCGTAGGGCGAGTGCAGCATGACGCGCCAGTCGCCTGTTTCGTCCTCGCACCGCTCCACCACCAGCGTGCGGTCGTTCGGCACCACACCCGTGGCCGTGCGCTGCTCGCGCACAAGGGAGGCCAGGTTGCGCTGTGCGTCTTCGTCAAGGCCGGCCGCCGACAAACGTTCAGCCAGCGCCGGGGTAAGAACCAGGCCGTCGTTCGCCGCACGTTCGGCATCTTCGCCTTCACCCTCGCGCCCATCTTCAAGTCCCGCGTCCACCGCACGCAGAAACGCCCCACGAGCTCGCCCCATTTCGGCAGGTCGCCCCACACCTTCGCCATGCCAAAACGGCAGGCGCGCCGAGCGGCCCGGCGCCGGCTCCACCACCACGCGATCGCGCGTGATCTCGCTGATGCGCCACGAACTGGTGCCGAGTGTAATAATGTCGCCCACGCGCGACTCGTACACCATTTCCTCGTCCAGCTCGCCCACACGGCGGCGGCCCTCGTTGCCATCACCCTCCGGCAACACCACCGAAAACATGCCGCGATCGGGAATAGTACCCGCCGCTGTCACCGCGAGGCGCTGGGCGCCTGGGCGCGGCGTGAGTTCGCCCGTTTCGCGATTCCATACAATACGAGGCGAGAATTCGGCCAGGTCAGCTGAGGCATAGCGGCCCGACAGCATGTCGAGCACGCCGTCGAATGCCCGCCGTGGCAGCTCCGAAAACGGCGCGGCGCGGCGCACCGTATCGTACCAGGCGTCGGCCGTGATGTCGCCCATCGCTACGGCGGCCACCGTCTGCTGCGCCAACACGTCCAGCGGGTTGCGCACGAGGGCCGTCGCTTCAATGGCGCCGGTGCGCATGCCCTCGGCCACCACGGCCGCATCAATTATCTCCGTGCGCGTACGCGGAAAAATAGTCCCTGTTGAGCGCCCACCCACCTGGTGATTCGCGCGCCCGATGCGCTGAAGCCCGCTGGCCACCGAGGGCGGCGCGGCCACCTGCAACACCAGGTCGATGGAGCCCATATCAATACCCAGCTCCAAGCTGGACGTTGCCACCACGCACGGCAATTCGCCCGCCTTCAGTTCGCGCTCCACCTGCAAGCGCTTTTCCTTCGACACCGAGCCGTGGTGCGCTTTCGCAATGACCTCGACGGGCGGCTGCACCAGTTCACTCGTGGAGCCCATGTCCGAACGCATGGCCGCCGCACCCGCGCCGTCGGGCGCACCAGCCAGAAGCCCTTGGCGTTTCGCGTACAATTCATTGAGTCGTGCCGTCAGCTTTTCGCATAAGCCGCGCGAGTTCACGAACACGATGGTAGTGCGGTGCGCAAGCACCTCATCCAGAATGGCGGACTCCACATAAGGCCAGATGGAGGAAGACCCCAGGCGGCTGTCGGGCGGCGCGTCCTTCAGCCGCTGGCCGTCCATGACGGCCCGCAGCGCGCGATCGGACTTCCACGCCACCTCGGTGGCAGCACGCCGTGGGCTACGAGCGGCACCTTGGCCGCGTCCCCGCGCGCCAGCCGGGGGTAGCCCCTCGGCCTCGAAGCCGCCGAACGCGGGCACAGCCGTCATGTCATGCACGGGCACTTCCACATGCACGTCCAAGCTCGGGCGATCCTCGGCGGCAACAATCTGCACCGGGTGCGGGCCTCCCAAGAAGTGCGCCACCTCTTCACGCGGACGCACCGTGGCCGATAGCCCAATGCGTTGCGCCGGACGTTCCAGCAGGTCATCGAGGCGTTCCAAACTCAACGCCAGATGCGCACCGCGCTTGTTGCCGGCGAGCGCATGCACCTCATCCACAATGACCGTCTCCACCGTGCGCAGCACTTCGCGGGCCTTCGATGTGAGCATGAGGTAGAGCGACTCGGGCGTGGTAATGAGGATGTCGGGCGGGTTGCGCTGGATGGCGCGCCGCTGATCAGGCGTGGTGTCGCCCGTGCGCAGGGCCGTGCGCACGTTAGGCGCACCGGTACCCGCGGCGGCGCAGCGGGCCGCAATGCCCGCGAGCGGCTCTTGCAGGTTGCGCTCCACATCGGCCCCGAGGGCTTTGAGCGGCGACACGTACAGCACGCGCACACCCTTCGCGCGTTTTTGCGCGCCGCGTTCCGCCTTTTCGGCCATGAGTTTGTCGAGGGCAAACAGAAACGCCGCCAGCGTTTTGCCCGAGCCCGTAGGGGCAATGACCAGCGCATTCTCGCCCGCGCCGATAGCCTCCCACGCGCGCTCCTGCACGGGCGTGGGGCCGCGAAACGCATTGAGAAACCACGAACGGACCGCGTCGGAGAAGCGGTCGAAGGCGTCAGAGGCGCAGGGTGTGGCGGCGTCCATAGGGCTCTTGTCCTTTCGTGGCTAGGGGGAGTGCGCCCATCATACCGCATGTGGCCCGCGGGCGAGCACCGAGCACCTCGCCTTCGCCACCTCCCTACACCACTATCAGCAAGCCAAGCGCCACCACGGCGATGCCGCTTAGCAAATTCACGGCGTCGTTGGTAACCCACGCGAAGCCGGACACCAGCGTGTAACCGCCGGCGCCGCGGCTCGGCGAGGCCTCCACCAGCGCGCCTGTGCCCTCGTCCGGCGCGCGGTACTTCGCCTGCAACAGGGCGCCCAGCAGGCTGTCCACCAGCGACCCTACCACACCGCACGCCACAATGAACAGAAACGCGCCCAGCCCCACCGGCACGGCGAATCCGAAGACGGGGAACAGCACCATGGTTAGAAGCGCCGAGGTGGCCGCACCCACCACCGTTGCCACCAGGCCCAGCGGGCTCACGCCGCCCGACAGTCCGCGCTGCATGGGCTTGCGCGTGACAATGTTCACCGGCGGATTGCGGCTGAAAATGCCAATCTCCGAAGCCCACGTGTCGGCCGTACTGGCCGCCAGCGCGCCCGCCGATACCACCATGAGCCACGGCTCACCCGTCACCGCGAAGCCCGCCGCGCACACAAGGAACGGCACGCTGTTTGCGAGCACCTGGCGCAGCCTCCGGGCCTCGCCTTTGCGCTTCGGTGAGCCGCCTGACTGCACGCCACGCCGCTTCCGCACGATACGCGCCGCCACGTTCGAGCTGCCGAAGAACCACATAAGCAACAGCCACAAAGGCCAGCCGCCGAACGCGAACGCCAGCATGCCCACCGCCGCCGCGCCGAGCGCGCCCGGCACCGTGAGCAGGCACAACCGCAGCGACATCACGGCTACCGCACCCGACAGCAGAAGCCCCGTCGCGCCTGGCGTCCACCAGCTGGCGGGAAGCAGCAGCACGGCGAACAGGCCCGACACGCCCAGCGGCACCGTGACATTGTCCAGCCCGGCGGGCGACACACGCTCGAACCACGTTGCTGCCGCGGCGAGGCCCACCGCGATGGCCGTCGCAACCGCGAAGCCCACCACGTCCGAAAGTCCCGCGAACACCGGCGCCGCGCCTTGCCACCCACCAACCGCGCCCCATACCAGCACGCCTACGCACGACACAAGGCTCGCCAAGAACATAGTCACACTTCCCGCAACCGTCTTCCCGGCACCAGCACCGCCAAACCGCTTGCCCACCACAGCAGCCAGTCCATCGCCAAACGCCATACAGAACACCCCCAGCGCGCCCACATACGGCGCACCAAGGCCAAACGAAAACAGCGCGAGCGCCGTCAGCGATACGGCGTAATACACCGTCCCCGGCGTTTCTTCGGCACCTTCACGCCCCATAAACTTCAGGCGCGTGCGACGCCACGCCCACCCGTTCACCAGGATAAACACCGCCGGAAGCGCCGCCGCCCACACAGGCGACGTGAAGAAGGCGGCGGCAATCAGCCACCACCCGCCCAGTGCGATGTGCACCAACTTGCGCGTAGCCTCGGCCGCCCATCCGCGGCGCGCAAGCAAGCCCGACGCGCCCAGCACCGCCAGCACGTACACCAGCGACACGCCCATGCCCAGCACATTCAACATAGCGCTCACCCCCGCTCCGCAGCAAGGCGCGCACCGGCGGCTTCCACCAGCTGAGCGGCCTGCGCAGCCGGCACGGTACAGCGCCGATCGAAGCAGCGATACCCTTCCGCGCGCACTGCATCCAAAATGCCGCGATACAAGTACAGCGACGACAACGTGGGCAGCCGACTATCCTCATCAAGCCGCTCCACGTCGCGCTCCATCGGCGCGTACAACTCCTCCGAGCGCCGCGCCACCGCCTCCCACGCCGCACGAAACGCACCATCCACCACGTGCGCCTGCAGCGCCGCCGGAGCATACGACGCCTGCTCCATCACACGGGACGGCACATACACCCGCCCCGCTTCCAAATCTTCACCCACGTCACGCAGCACATTGGTCAGCTGCATAGCCACGCCCAACGACACCGCATCAGCCACCAGCGCCTCATCAGCCGGCCCACTCGTGTGCAAAAAAGGAAGTAGCATAAGCCCCACCGACCCAGCCACGTAGTAGCCGTATTCCTCCAGGTCATCCATCGTGTCCGGCTGGTGAAAATCCAGGTCGCGACGCTGCCCTTCCAGCATGTCATAGTAGGGCTGCACGTCCGGCGCGAAGGCGTTGAACACCACCTCCAGCGCGCGCCACAAGGGCTCGTCGGGCGTGCGCCCGGCAACAAACCGCGTGAGCGCGTCTTCGAGCGCCGCCAACTTTTCAGCACTCGCGTCGCGATCAACCGCATCATCGGCCGCGCGGCAAAACGCGTACACGGCATACACCCCGTGACGCTTGCGCGCGGGCAGAAGCGAGAACGCACGGTGGAAGCTGCGAGAGTTTCGCCTGATCACCTCTTCGCACCAGGCGAAATCGGCCGCGCGGGCTTCAAACGGATCGCACAGCATGCTCATCGCGAACCGCCTTCGCCACCTGCGGCAACCGCGGTCTCCACGCCTGCCACGCCAGCCGCCACCACACTTTCGGCCGCTAACTCTTCCGCCGCCATCCCCCGCTCTGCCGCCTCGCCGCGCGCGGCAATCACGGCCCGCTCGGCAGCCACCGCACGCACCTGGGAAGCATGCGCACCGTCGTCGGTCATCAGTTCCTCCGCCGCTAACCGCGCGCTCAACAGCACAATAGGCACACCGGCACCAGGATGAACACTGCTCCCGCAGAAGTACAGCCCCTCGCAATGATCGGCCTTGTTGTGCGGACGCCAGTAGTTGCTCTGCTTCAGCGTGGGCCGCAGACCAAATGTCGCGCCGCGGCAGGCGTTGAAGCGCCCTTCGAAATCGCGCGGCGTGTAGATGCGCTCACACACAATATGGTTGCGCACATCCTCGTACACTGTTTCTGATTCCACCAGGTCAAGCACCTGTTCGCGATAGCGCGCCACCTCGTCGGGGCTCCACGCAGGCCCACCTTCCGCCAAGGGCGGTACGGGCACCAACACGTACAGCGTCTGCATACCCTCGGGCGCCAGCGAGTCGTCCAGCGAGCACGGTGCGTAACAGTAAAACGACGGGTCGTCGGGAAAGCGCCCGTCTTCAAAAATGTCGTCCAAATTCTTCCGGAAATCGGGCGCAAAGCGAATAGAGTGCACCGACTCGGCTGGGTAGCGTTTGTCCAGGCCCAGGTACAGAATGAAGCACGAACACGAGTAGTCCATCGCATCAATCTTCTCCGGCGTGTACTTCCCGCGTGTGCGCTCGTCCGCCACCAGCTCCTTCATGGCATAGGGGAAGTCGGCATTGCACACCACGGCGTCGGCCAGCCTCAGCTCACCCTTCACCATCACGCCCCTCGCGCGGCCGTCTACAATGACGATGCGCTCCACCGGCGTGGACGTGTGCACCTCGCCGCCCAGTTCCACGAACAGCCGCCGCAACCCCTCGGCCAGCGCATACATACCGCCGGGCATATACCACACCCCGTACAGCAATTCGATGAGCGGAATAATCATGTACAGCGACGGCCCCTCGTAGGGCGAGATGCCAATGTAGAGTGTCTGGAACGCCAGCGCCTTGCGCAGCCGGTCGTCCTTTACGTAGCGCGACACCGACGAGTACGCGTCGCCCAACGTGTGTAGTCGCAGGCCCGCAACCAGGCTTTTCGGGTTGTAGAAGTCCGTCGGTTTGCGGAAGGAGCGCTGCAGGAAGTTATCCTTCGCCACGCGGTAGCGCCCGTAGAGTTTCGCCAGGTAGGTGAAGTAGCCCTGCGCGTCAGCCTCGCTGACGCCTTCCAGGGTGGAAGTGAGGTCCGCCAGATCGTTCGACAGTCGCACACGCTCGTCCGGGCCGAACGAGATGTCCATGAGCGGCTCCACTTTGGTGAGGGGGATGTAGTCGTCCGGGTCACGCCCCGCCAGTTCGAACACTTCGCGGTACAGCTCGGGCATCATGACGATGGTGGGCCCGACATCAAACGTGAAGCCGTCTTCCTCGATGCGGTTCATCTTTCCGCCAACGAGCGGCTCCTTTTCGTACAGCGTCACCTGATATCCGGCGTTTTGCAACCGCACGGCCGCCGCCAACCCACCGACGCCCGCGCCCACCACGATAACCCGTTCCATGCGGCTCCTCACCCGATTATTCCGTTAGGTCATCGGGTAATGGTATGTCCGGAGAACGCGCGCAAGCACCAGGCCCCTCATCCTATGGCAACCCGTTTCACCCACGTCAAACGTCCGTTGCCGAACAGCAGCCAACAACCGTTCGCAGGCGCAAAAGGTCACACCAAGCAAAAGCCTTCTCGCGCGCCACTCAGCCGAATAGCTCCGACGCCATTCTTAGCTTGGTGCTTTCGAAGAACGTGGTCATTTCTCGTAGGTATCTCTCAGGGTCGGTTGCCCGCAGCGCAACGCCCTTCCACGAGCCTTCGCTCACGGCAAGCACCTCGGCCGGGATGCGTCCTGCGGCTACCAAACCCACAAGTGCCTTGTAGTGACGCTTATAACGCCTGATGGTGTCACGTGCAATGTCACGGCGAATGGACCCATCAGGCTGCGGGCAGAACACCGTTTTCAAATAAACGTGGCGCCGCGCCGCTGGAGCCACCTGGGTCTTTCGAGGATGCAGCACCAACCCCAAGCGCCGCGCGTGCTCTTGCGCCACGGCAAGCACCGCATAGGCATCATCCTTCGTTCGGCAAAAGGCGTAGCTGTCATCCATGTAGCGCCCCGACAGCCCGCACCTACACACTTCCCGCACGGCATGGTCGATAGGACTCGCATACGCGATGGCCACCACCTGACTTGTTTGATTCCCCAGACCCAAGCCCTCTTCTTCGCAAATGAACGTACGACCCAGTTCCAGCATTTTGGTGGCATTGTCGCGGTCACGTTGGCAGGCAACGAGCGGCGCGGTGGCCGAGGCAATCATTTCCATTGCACGACCAGGGTCAATGGAGGCGAAATAGCTTTTGAAGTCGTAGCTGACCAGCCATGCTTTCGGCCCAAAATGACGCAGCGCCTGTTCCATATGCAGGGCAAAGCGGTCGCGAGCGAAATCGGTCCCCTTGCCCACCTGCGAGGCAGTGTTGTCGTAGACAACCGCGCGATGAAGCACTGGGATAAGGAACTGGTCACAGTACGCTTTTTGCACCACGCGGTCGCGAAAGTGCACCGCCGATATCCAACGCGCATGTCCGCGTTCGTGCAACACAAAATGATTGGCGGGCCGTTTGTGATACCGACCACTGCGCAGCTCATCCGACAATTCGATGCAGTTTTTCATGCGCGTTAGCATGAACGTTTGCACGCTTCGCTTCCACCGCACGTCTTTTTCGCAAGCGAGCGCCGAGGTGGAAAGAACAGCCGGATCGCTCATGTGGTCGAAGTCGAGGCAGCTCTGCAAGTCCAAGCGCGCTTTGAGCAGGCGCCGTGCTTCACGGCGTTCCCGGCGCCGTTTGCGCTGAGCAGCATTCATAAACCGAAGACCCTTTCCCGCTGGCGTTCATCAGTTTGGGGCAAAACAATGAGCCGCGCGCCTGAAAAGGCCTCTCGGGTGCTCCGCTGCCTGAAACCCTGCCACTCGAAAGAGTACGCACAGGCCAGACGCCGCCTTCTGGCAGCGAGTCCGCAGCGGCCGCAGAGGTGGTTTCACGCGGCTCTTACAAGTTCGGCGGTTGACGGCCGCCAGGACAGCATCTCCTTCTCATCCTCTATGCTTTCACGCATTCAGTTGCGCTACTTGGTCTCTTCCGCGATGAGAATCAGGGGCACACGCCATAGGCATTGCTCGCGTTGTTGTTGTTGGTCGGGTCGCCGTTCGTGTTCACATTAAGGAAATTCGTGTCGTTGTTCGGATTCACAGAACGCTCCCACCAATTGACAGCCGTCGACGGAGTCGCTTATCAGATGCCGCCCTTCCCTCTCGCCCTCGAAACACTTATACGCTTCGTGAGCATTTTCTACTATACGCAGTGCCTTTCTTTTGCGCAAGGGGATGGCGCTTCGTCGAAAAGCGCTTGCGATCGGAGTTAATAACTCCTTTAATAAGCTTTATCTCTTTGGTCGCCAAAACCGTCCACTCGCGAAGTAGTCCGGCGCTCAGGCAGGGCTTTTCCCTTTTTACTATCGTGCCATCAGGGTTCACGTTATCCACTATACGCACCGGCATTTCCTCTTCGATTATGTCAATTTTGCGCAGTAGCGTGTAGCAGGCGGCATGAGCTTCCATCAGATGCGCCATGCGCTGAGCCACTTCTTCTGGAGTGGTGACCCAAATGGCATTCGCCCGTACCGCATGATTGAGAATATCATTGGCACAATCGGTGATGTAACGGGTACGCGTAAAGGCCCATCGTTTGGGCAGGCGAGCACACATCTTCCCCGTAAAAGCCTCAAGCTGGGCGGCGGTTCTCACAAACTCGGCGGGCGCGGTGTCCCGTTTGTACTTGGGTACGCTCATACAACGAAGGCCTTTCGCGAAGATGCAGGCGAATATAGCGCGGGCCATTGTAGCATGCGCGCTATATTCCACACTTGGCAATAAAGCATTCGTGTCGGAAAGCGGTCTGTTACATTGTATTTCGCTCGTTGCTGCACGAGCCTTTCGCACCACTTCGGGGTTGGTGCCAGACGCGGTACAAGCCTCGTCCCTCTGCCATCGGTGTCGCGCCTAAGGCCTGGCAGCGGCCACCACATAGGTGAGGCTGGCGATATCGCGCGACACGTCGGGCTCGTACGTTAATCGGGCGCCGTCGGGAAGCTTCAAACCGAATGCCACCACGAGCGTGCCCTGGCTACCAATAGTGAAATCGGTCACCACGCCGTTGCCTGTCGTAACAAGCGGAACCTCCACCGCCGTCCCCGCCCCTACCGGCGGAGTAAGCGTCACCCGCACGCCTGTCCTGGTAGCCTCATCCGCAAACACTGAGGACGCCCCGTCGAGACTCCCGCTTTTCACCGCCGTCACCTTGATATCCTCCACTGTGGAGGACGAGAACGTCTGGTTCTGTCCGGACACGTTGCCCGCGGCGTCCACCGTGACGAGCGCGGCCGAGGGCACGCTGCAAACCACCTGCAACGTCCACTGCGCATAGAGCGTTGCGGCTTCGGTCTTGTTCCAGCTCGCGGCGCTACCACCGGCCGCGGTGTAGTACTGGTTGCCGCCCGTCTTCGCGTCGTACCAACCGGCGAACGTGTAGCCCGGCCGCTCGGGAGGCGTCGCGGAGATTGCCGGCATGGCGGCATCGTAAGTGGCGTCCACCGAGGCGGTCTGGCCGCCCGACCCGCCGTTGGCGTCGAACGACACCACGTACTTGTTCGCCTGCCAGCGCGCGTACAGCGTGGCGTTTGAGGTCTTGTTCCATTTCGCGGCGCTCGCACCGGACGAGGTGTAGTACTGCGTGCCGCCATCCACGGCGTCGTAGTAGCCCATGAAGGAGTAGCCCGCCCTCGAAGGCGTCTGGATGGCGGGCAAGGCAGAGTCGTACGTCGCGTTTGCTGTCGTCGAGCCGCCCGTACCCGCGCCGCGGTCCAACGTGACGGTGTAGGAGTTGGCCGTCCAGTTTGCCTTGTACGACCTGACCCCCGTGGAGTTCTTGGGCACGGTGACGGTGGTCTGGGGCGTCGTACCGTTCGCGCCTGTCCAACCGGCGAACGTGTAGCCGTCGCGCGTGGGGTTCGACAGGGTGAAGCTGGCTGTTTCCACGGTGTAGGAGGTGGGATTGTTGCCGGTAGCGGTGCCCCCCTGCAGGTCGTAGGTGATGCTGTAGGAAATGGCCGTCCAGTTCGCCTTGTACGACCTGACCCCTGTGGAGTTCTTGGGCACGGTGACGGTGGTCTGGGGCGTCGTACCGTTCGAGCCCGTCCAACCGGCGAACGTGTAACCGTCACGCGTGGGGTTCGACAGGGTGAAGTTAGCCGTTTCCACGGTGTAGGAGGTGGGGTTGTTTCCCGTGGCGGTGCCCCCCTGCAGGTCGTAGGTGATGCTGTAGGAGTCAGCCGCCCATACCGCATACCACGTTGCGGCGGCGGTCGTTGCGGAGGGCAGCGTCGTTGCGGAGCCGCCAGCCGTTGTCGACCAGCCTTTGAACGTGTAGCCGGTGCGCACGGGATTCGCGGGCGCGGACGTGGCAGCCCCGTAAACGACAGACGTGGTCTTGTCGGCGGCCGAACCGGACCAGTTTCCGCCGTTCGCTTTCCATGTGATCGTATACGTGGGAGCCGTCACGCGAATGCCGAGCACGGTAGAGCCGTCGCCCGCCCCTGGAGTCTTCGTCGAATCGACGATGCGGATTCCGAGCGACGTGTCGGCGAAAGCCGACACAAGGCCAACCGGCACCACCAGCACGGCTGCAACCATGCACGCCATCACAACGCGGACGAGCACGCGGATTTTCGGTTCTCTCTTCCTTGTCGGCATGGCTTATCGCACGTTCCTTTCGAGGTTCAACGCCACATGGCGGGTTTCGCATGCCCGAGACCCCGTTTTGTTCAACCGGTGGCCGAGCCTTATTCGTAACCTCTGCCGGGGACACAGCCCCGGCAGATTCAAGATGTTGGATTAGAGGCAGAAGCAGGGGCACACGCCATAGGCATTGCTCGCGTTGTAGCCGCCGGTCGGGTCGCCGTTCGCGCCCACATGAAGGAAACCCGTGTCGGTGCCCGGATTCACAGAACGCTCCCACCAATAGACAGCCGTCGACGGAGTCGCTTGGAGACCCTTCACCAAACTCGCATTGGCAGCGTAGTTATTGGGCACTTTGCCCTGCCAATACTCGTATTGAGACCCTTCTGCCGATATCCACCCTTTACCTGCGTAGTTCCCACCGCTGTAGATCGTGTTCGAATGCTCACGATAGCTGGCGAGGAAGAGGCTGTCGTTGGACGTGCTGACCGTTGAAGCAGTTGAACTATACGTTGGACCATAATATTTTTTGACTGGAGCGATGGCGTTCTGCAAATCACTCGGCACTTGGTTCCAGATGGCGTTGTCGTCGGTGCCATTGGCAACCGAGTCCGTGCCGGGGTTCATCCGTGCCCGAAGCTCGCTCGCTCCCCAACCGCCCGTATTCGTGTTCGTGGAATTCATGCGATACGTCGTATTCAGCAGGTTCTTGAACTGGAACGTCAAGCCTGCCTTGCCCCCGGAAGTCTTTTCATCATGATAAATGCCAATGATACGCACCTCATAAAGGACGCCACCCCACTTCGTCCAGCATTCGTACTTGCTGTCGTCGGCGATGTAGGCGTTGTACTTCGAGTAGTACGACGAGCCCGTTCCCTTCGATGAGATATCGGCTGCATGGGCCTTCACGGTGGTCAGGTCGTACTTCGTACCTGACGCCTTATCGAGGAGGTAGAACGATTCGTTCGCCTCGAACGTATAGGACACGTTCGCGAGCGACTGTACCGTCGCACCGCCGTCCGCGGCTGACGCCTTGACCTTCGCGCTGCTGAGGTTCAGGCGGAATGTGCAGTCGAGCATATCGCTCGCCGCGATATCGAACGCACCGGACGCTGGAGTAGCGCTGTTCACGCCAGTGCCGTAGCCGAAACTGACCGCCTTGGCGGTGTCGCTTCCTGGATACAGGCTGAACAGCTTCTGCGAATCCAGCGTTCCCGACGTCGCCTCCAGCAAGGTCGCGGCACCTTGATTGTTACAATCGATCTTCGTCATGGTAACGGAAGTGTCAGTATTGTTCTGGAACGTTGCGGAAGCAGTCAGGCTTGACTGCGCTTTCGACACGTCGTAGCCCGCACCCCCGAACGTAACCGCGATAGGGGCCGTCACGTTGACAGCCGAGGCGCGAGCTTCGGCAAGGTAGATTCCGGGGATGAGCGACTCCGTCTTGTTTATCATGGGGATGTCTGAACCGGAGAGATCCTCATCGTCGTCAGGGCCGGCAGCCACTTCCACCGTCCGGCTTGAGCGGGCGAGTTCTTCGCCATCCAATGAGAGCACGGCGGTCACGTCGGTTGCGCCCGCCTTTTTTGCCGAAACGGTGCCAGCATCAACTGATAAGGGAGAGGCGGCGTAGGAGTAGGAAGTTTCCACGGGCTCGGGGACTTCCAAAAGGCCACCTTCGAGCAGATCTGCTTCCTGGCCCGTCTCAAGGGATAGTGGGTCAGCCGCCAGTTCCACCCCGTAAGGCAAAAGGTGATTGCCCGCCGACGGAAGGCCCACAATCCAGGGATAAGAACCTTCTGCGTTATAGGGGCAGTACACCGATACGCCGGTGCAGCCGGCAAGCACATCTTCCGCCACCGCCGGGGTGGCCAGAGCTACAACACGCGTGAGCGACCCGCAGGCCGCAAAAGCGCGCGAGTCAACCGAGGTCACACTTGCGGGAAGCCACACGTCGGTGAGCGCTGTGGCTTCAAAGGCTCGTGCGCCAATGTCGCGCAACCCCTCGGGGAATGTGACGCTTGCAAGCGAAGTGCACCCCGCAAACGCGCCCTCATCGATGGAGGTCACACCGTCAGGAAGTTTCACGCTCGTGATTGAGGCGCGGTTGGAAAACCCATTCGCAGCAACCGAAGACACGCGATAGGAGGCTCCGTTCACCTCAGCTGTTGCGGGAATTTCCAGTTCAGCAGCAGGGTCTTCGGAACCCTCCCAGGAAACGGAGAGGGTGTAATCATCAAGCAGCGTGTAAGCGAACCCGCTTGCCGCCTTTTCATCGTCTTTGTTCTGTCCGTCAGAAGAATCTGCGCCAGGGTGCACCGTATCGCCGGGCTTGGCCGACGCGGAGAAGTTCCCAAAACCGGCCTTCTCCCACACGGCCTTGCGGGCGTCGTAGTCCTCACCCGAGGGAAGCGCCACGACAGCAGAAGCCTTTACCTCTTCCGGAAAAGCCTTGCTGTCAATGTCGCGCACAAAACCAAGTGCGGCAATTGAGGCAAGTGCTTCGCACCCAGCAAACGCATCGGGGCCAAGCGCCTCAACATCGGCCGGGATGACCGCTGAGGTACCCACGCCTGGTGGATACGCAATCAGCGTTTTCTTATCTTTGCTATAGAGAACACCGTTCCACGAGGTGAAATTGGCGTTGCCCTCCCCAACCTCAATGCGGGAAAGCCTCACACACCGGGAAAATGCGGAAGCCGGGACAAGAGATGTTGGGTCGGGGATGTGGGCAACGCCCTCCTTGCCCTCGGGAATGGACAGGAGTTGAGCCATATCTTTCGTGAACACCATGCCGTCAAACGACATGAGGTTCTCGTTTTGGGAATTGATGGTGATGCGCGCAAGCGACGGGCAGCTGTTGAAAGCCCCGTCTGCGATATCACTGATAGTATCGGGAAGCGCAAGAGATTCAGCAGAAAGGTCAGCGGGTGAGCCTTCCGTTGCGAAACTTTTTACGGAGGTGACGGTGTAAGAGTCGGCCCCACTTATGACCTGGGCCGGAACCGTGATGGTGCCCGTGGGAGCGGTTCCATACCATCCAACAAGTGCAACCGAAACGCCGTCGGAGCACACCTCATACACGAGGCCATCATAGTGGAGGGAACCGATAGAAGCTTTGGATTCTCCCTGCGAGAGAGGGAGGGAACCGACCGTTTGACCGGACGGGAGAATTTGGGTAACACCCGACGCATTTTTTTCCGATTCTGCGTCTTGACCTGCGGAGGTTAAAGGCTTAGAGCCCCCCCCCCCCCGCGAGGTTTTCGTTGTCGACCGCAAAGGCCGACCCTACAGAAGCCAGCGTTAGGCTTGCTGCAAGAAGAACCGACAGCCCCGCCGCAGCGACGCTCTGGCTCTTATTCCGATAGCTGCTTTGCCGCATCGTCTTCTCTTCCTCACTTGGTTGCATGCGTGTCGAATATAATCGACAAAATGACATGCTCGACAGTATAGCCATTGCTCGCGTTTCATGTAAAGGTGAATTTTGAAAAATATACAAGCAGTTTGCTAATATTTTGAAGCTTACCTTTTGACTCCCGCATCCCCCGCCACCTCACGGATAGTGCGAGCTATTGCGACACATCGAGATTGGGGTAAGCCGGCAGCTACACCCACCGCCACCAGGTCGGCTTCTTCGATGGAGCGGCCCTTGCCATCAACCGTTGTTGCATGCTCTCCGTTCATGCCAGCACTCGGCGTGAGGTCGTAGGCAGGCGATAAGAGCCACCGATCCTTTGCCACGGCGTACAGGTACGAGAAATTCTTGGCGTGATCATCTCGATTACCGAAGAACACGTTGAAACACATGAGACGGTAAAGGCGCTCGACTTCGGTCATACTTTTGGTGAGTGAAAGAGTCAGCTTCATAAGATGACGGTAATCGAGACTTGGTACACGATGCGACGCTTCCAGCAGCGCACCTGCCGAAACCACATGTACGCGAAGAGGCGCTTCACCCTTTCCGCCCTTCATGCGATCAAAACGCTTAACGCCAAAGTATCCTGCACACCGCTTGGACGGAAAGAGGCGCGTTTCAGGCATAACAATGCCGCACTCCCCCGCCGCCAGCGAGTACCGATACTCAACTTCTCCAATGTTTGGCGCATCGTAGGACGAGGGAAACTTGACAATCCAGTCCTCCCCCTCAATCTTCACCAGCGCCTTTGGTCGAGCACCACCGGAAGAGCCGCCCAGTGCGAAGAGTTCGTCCAGGTCATCCGTTTTTCCCGTTTCCAGCAAGGCGGCACATTCCTGCGCAATGGCGTCCAAATCTTCAAGCTGTTCAGGCCGCGCGAACTCCGTCTGCGGCTCGTACGTGAGCGCGCCCATACCCGAAGAACCCACGATGGCCAGGCGATTGAGCTGGTCGACCTCATAGGGGTCGGCACCTTGCTGGGCAATGAGTCGGTCAACGAGAAGCCGCCCCCACCCGTCAGGCAAGCTATCCGCGAACACGCCAAACAACCCATCGAACGGGTGAAGTTTAGGGACGAATACGCGCCGTTCGAGTGGCAAGCTAAACGGGCTGATGCTGAAACCCTCAGCGAGCCAGGCTTCGTCATAGGCAAACGCAGCGAGCCCATCGGGTGTGAGTGCAAGCGTTCCCACCTGTCGGCCTTCCAGACCAACCGTCAGCGAAACTTCGTCGAACTGGTGTCTACCGGCGGGCGTTTTTGCGGGCATTGATGACCTCATCTATGGTGGCGTAGCCTTGCTGGGCGAAGAGAGCGTCAAAGTCGGATTCGCACTTGAGGGCGAAGGCGATTTTGATGAGGGACGCGAGGGATATTTCACCCATTGTTTCGAAGCGCTTTATGGAGCCGTAACTCACACCGGATGTTTCGGCGAGTTCGCGTTGCGTGAGCCCAAGAACCTTGCGCCGCGCACGCACGCGCGTCATGAGATCTTGGGTGATATCGGTGGGTGTTTTGATGTCGGCAAGAATATTCATAGGGATAGTATACTATCTATTTGTGGTGGTTTTAGGGTGAAATGGATAGTATGTTATCTCTTTGTACGCCGCAGGTTCGTTGGGCCGCACGCCTCGGCATGCGGCCCAACATCCGACGTTAGTCGCTTGCGAGGCGGATGTCCTCTAGGGGCATAGGCATCTCAGGCATTTCCTCGGGTTCGCGCGGAGTGCCGACGGCCGCCTTGTGACCAGGCAAAATAACGTTCATCACAATACCCACGATGGAGCCTACGGCCAAGCCTGACAGCGAGATGGTCACACCGCCCACGGGCAGAATGATAGCACCGGCCGCGCTGTAGGCAATGCCCAGCGACAACACCAAAATGAGCGCCGTGATAAGAACGTTGCGGCTCTTCATGAAGTCCACGTGGTTCTCCACCAAGTTACGAATACCCACGGCCGAAATCATGCCGTACAGCACCAGCGACACACCACCGATGACACACGCCGGCATGGCTGCCACTACCGCTGCGAACTTCGGCGAGAACGAAAACGCGATGGCGAAGCACGCCGCAATGCGAATGACGCGCGGGTCGAACACGCGGGTGAGCGCCAGCACGCCGGTGTTCTCGCCGTACGTGGTGTTCGCCGGCGCGCCGAACAGCGATGCCACAATGGTGGCCAGGCCGTCGCCCAGCAGCGTGCGATGCAGCCCCGGCTCGGCGATGTAGTTGCGGTTGCACGTGGAGCTGATGGCCGACATATCGCCGATGTGCTCAATCATAGAAGCAAACGCTAGCGGCATGATGGTGATAATGGCTGTAATGGCCAACCCCGTGTCGAAATTAGCGCCGAACAGGGCAAACACCGTATCATCCCAGAGCACCGGCAGCCCGATCCACGGAGCGGCCGCCACGGTGGAGAAGTCAACTTCGCCCGCAAACGCAGCAATGGCGTAGGACACCACCACGCCCAACAGGATGGGCACAATTTTCACCATGCCTTTGCCCCAGATGTTGCACACCACAATAACCGCCACCGCAATAATAGCGATGAGCCAGTTCGTCGAAGCATTCGTGATGGCGGAACTGGCCAGAATGAGGCCGATGCAAATAACGATGGGGCCCGTAACCACCGGCGGGAAGAAGCGCATGACGCGCCCCGGGCCGAATATACGAAACAGTGCCGACAGCACTAAATACAAAAGACCTGCGCACGCCACACCAAGGCACGCATACGGCAGCAGGTTCGCTTCGCCGTTGGGCGCGATGGCCGCATAACCCGCGATGAATGCGAACGACGAGCCCAGGAACGCGGGCACTTTCCCTTTTGCTAACAGGTGAAATAGCAACGTGCCCAAGCCTGCGAACAGGAGCGTCGCCGACACGGACAATCCCGTGAGCGCCGGTACCAGCACTGTAGCACCGAACATAGCAAACATATGCTGCAGGCCAAACACCGTCATCTTCGGCACGCCAAGCGGGCGCGCGTCGTATACCGCGTCCGGGCTATCCTTAGCTCCCATTGTCGGTGTCAGACGGTCGTTCTCTCTGGCCATGGCCTGCCCCTTCCCCGCGCTTCGCCCGCAGAGCCCCTCGCTCTGCACCCACGCGCGCAATCGTTGTAATGATGCCACAACTCGCAGCGGCGCGGTACGAGAGAGTAGGAAAGAGGAACCCGCGCGGCGACTGGCGGCGGGCGGGCGCGCCGGGAGACTGGACACTTCCTGCACGAGAGCGCGAAACGGGCGCTGGCATCCGAGTTCCCATCGCGCATTTACGACCCCTTCCCCCGCATTCACCCAACCGGCGGGTATGCGCAAGCAAATTGGACAAGATTCCAACGATATTTGCCTTCCCGCCGCCAAGTCATTTGGAATAATGGGACGCGAAGACGGCGAGAAAGGAGCCCTATGCTGGGTCAAAAGCTCATGAAGCTGCGCCGGAAAAGCGGGATGAGCCAGCAGGACGTGGCGAGCGCGCTTTCCGTGTCGCGGCAGACAATTTCGAACTGGGAGAGTGACGCGAGCGCGCCCGACATCAGCAAAGCGAAGGATCTTGCGGCGCTCTACCACATTAGCTTGGATGATTTGGTGAGTGATGAGGTTACTGTTACGGTGGCGGAGGAAGACGAACGTCGCGATGCCGGCAGCACAGGAGGCGCGCCCGACCTCCACGTGCTGGAGTCGCTCGCAGGCGCCACGTGCCGTATCGCCGTGACGCCAGGCGTGCTCCTACCAACCCACCAAGGGGATGTCGAAGTGCTGGAAGTCGACACCGATTGGGCGCGCGTAACCTACAAACGCGCGTTCAAGGGGCAGGTGACCGAGCTGGTTGATATGAAGTCGGTTGTGGGATTCATGATAGTTTCACCTGCAAACAGGGATGAAAACTCGCAGAAGGAGGTTGAGTGCAATGGAAGCGAACGGATGGATTAGCTTCTTACTCCTGCTGATTTTCGGGTTGCTTCTCTTGACCAATGGCAAGGTGAAGCGCCTGGCGCGCACCGTTGAAGCGGCGTTCACCGGCCAAGCGAATGCAAGCAGCCACCGGGACCCCGAGAGCATGCGTCGCCTGATCGGGCAATGCGTGGAACTGGAATTTTCTACCCACAGCCGAGACACCGTACGCATTCTTGACGTGGACGATTACTGCATTCTGGCGGAGTGCGTGTACACTTCGCTCGGCGCGCCTGCGGGGACGCGTTGGGTGTTGCCGCTGAAGGATATCGTCGCGGTCAAGATTCTCGCGTGAAAAGAAGGTGGCCTGCCTGTTCGTGCGCGAGGTTTCCCGTATAATTTCCGCAGAACATCACCGAACACGAGGAGGCCCCATGGATCCGAACAAGCGTCCCGACGACATGCAGCGCATCACCACGCCCGAGCTAGCGCAGGCGTTCATCGACGAGCAGGTGGAAGCGATTCGCGCCCAGATCGGCGACCAGAAGGTGCTGCTGGCGCTTTCCGGCGGCGTGGATTCGTCCGTGGTAGCGGCGCTGCTGATTAAGGCCATCGGCAAGCAGCTCATCTGCGTGCACGTGAACCACGGCCTCATGCGCAAGGGTGAAAGCGAGCAGGTGGTGGACGTGTTCCAGAACCAGCTCGACGCGAACCTTGTGTACGTGGACGCGACCGACCGCTTCCTGGATCTGCTCGACGGCGTGGCCGAGCCCGAGGCCAAGCGCAAGATCATCGGCGCCGAGTTCATCCGCGTGTTCGAGGAAGAGGCTCGCAAGGTGGGCGACGAGGTGAGCTTCCTCGCGCAGGGTACCATCTACCCCGACATCCTTGAATCCGACGGCGTGAAGGCGCACCACAACGTGGGCGGCCTGCCGGACGACCTGCAGTTCGAGCTCTGCGAGCCCGTGAAGCTGCTGTACAAGGACGAGGTGCGCGTCATCGGCCGCGAACTTGGTCTGCCTGAGAGCATGGTAGAGCGCCAGCCCTTCCCCGGCCCTGGCCTGGGCGTTCGCTGCCTCGGCGCCATCACACGCGACCGCCTGGAGGCGCTGCGCGAAGCCGACGCCATCCTGCGCGAGGAATTTGCGGCGGCCGGCCTTGAAGGCAAGGTGTGGCAATACTTCGTAAGCGTCCCCGACTTCCGCGCCACCGGCGTCCGCGACGGCGTAAGGGCCTTCGAGTGGCCCGCCATCATCCGCGCCGTCAACACCGTCGACGCCATGACCGCCGAAGTGCCGGAGCTTGATTGGACCCTCCTCAAGAAGATCACCGCAAGAATCTTGAACGAAGTCCCCGGCATCTGCCGAGTAGTCTACGACCTAACCCCCAAACCCATCGGAACCATCGAGTGGGAATAAGGCTCACTGCGTTTCGCCTGCACACCATACAAAAAAGAATGCTCGTCGATTACTTTCGGCGGGCATTTTTGTTTCCGCAAGTAAGCACGTACCTTACCCTTCACCAAAAAGACAATCGGGCTCCATCTCCTTATCTCGTTTGCCAAATAGCTGACTTACGAGTAAGATACTTGTAAGTCAGCTATTTGTTGCAGGAGGGCGTCATGTTTGTTGGGCGTGAAGAAGAGCTTGATTCGCTTGAGCGGCTTTATCGGAAGAAGGGCTTCCAAATGGTCGTTCTCTACGGGCGACGTCGTGTTGGCAAGACCACGCTTCTCGATGAATTCTCGAAAGGCAAACCGGCTCTCTACTTCACGGCACAAGTGCAGAGCAGCGCAATGAACCTGCGATCATTCTCGCAGGCCATCTACCGCTTCTTTGATCTGCCCGTGTCAACCGGGTCGTTCGCCACCTGGTCAGACGCTTTTTCGTTCATTGCGAATAGCTCGAAGAACATGGACAACCCCCTGCTCTTCGTTTTCGACGAGTTCCCCTATGCCGCCGAATCTGAGCCGTCACTGCCCTCCGCTTTGCAGATAGCCATCGACCACGAATTCAAAAGCACGAATACGCGGATTATCCTCAGCGGCAGCAACGAAGGCTTCATGGAAAGCAAAGTCCTGGGCGCAAAAAGCCCGCCGTACGGACGGCGTACCGCGCAGATTAAGCTGCAACCCTTCGATTACCTGGACGCAGCGCGCATGATCCCTTCGGCGACCGAAGTGCAGCGCATTGAATATTACGCCGCGTTCGGGGGCACCCCCTACTACCTCGCGCAAATCGACGAAGACGCATCGTTTGAAAAAAACGTTGAGTACCTGTTCTTCAACAAAGCCGGCCTGCTCTACGAAGAGCCCATGATGCTTCTGCGCCAAGAGCTGCGCGAACCCGCGAGTTACAACTCCGTGCTGAGCGCCATCGCGAGCGGAGCCACCGCCCCCAAGCGCATCGCCGAAACCGCAGGCATTGAGCAAGCGTCCGTGGGTAAGTACCTGAAAACATTAGAGGGACTCAGCTTCATTGAGCGCATCGTGCCGTTCGGGGAGAACCCCGAAAAGTCCCGAAAAGCGCTTTATGTCGTTCGGGATCCTTTCTTCGCGTATTGGTACCGATTCGTGAGTCCTAACGTGGGTGCCATAGAAAATGGAGCCGGGCAGGCGGCAGCGCAAGCGACGGCTTTCGGCGATGTTTTTTCAACCTATGTAGGAAAACGGTTCGAGGACATATGCCTACAATGGCTCGCTCGACAAAATCGGGCAGCCAGGCTCCCCTTCCTCGCCTCCTCGTTTGGACGCTGGTGGGGAACCGATCCTGCAGTTCGTGAGCAGGCGGATATCGATGTTATCGCAGCCGATAAGCGATCGGGGAAGATACTTCTTGGCGAATGCAAATGGCGTAGCTCATTCAATGAAACTGAGGCGTTGGAAAAACTTGAAGCAAGAGCAGCGCTGGTGAAGGGATACGACAAACGATACCTCGCACTCTTCACAAAAGAACCCGTCACAGCAGCAACTGCGAAAAAGATGCGAAGCCGCGACGATCTCATGTTCGTCTCGACACGCAACTTGTTCGAAAGCCTGTAGGATATGAAACAGGAGACCCGACCTTCGGACGCGATGTCGTACTCCTCCACTGCTTAGGAGGGTAGTCATATTGTAAGTTGCGGCCGGTGCTCGTCCCCCTCCCTGCGCCCGCGCGGAGAGCCGAAAGCGCGAGGTCATCTCGAATCAGCGACTTGCCGAAAATGAGCTTACCACCTTTATTCAGCTGCGGCATTTCTTGTCCGTTCTTGCGCGAAGGCGATGGCGGGTTTGGAGAAGACGGACGAAACGGCTTGGAAGCAGCGGTCGAGGGGTACTTCGCCGTTGCGAGAGGCCCAGAAACCAAGCATGCCTATGATGCCGCTCGCCATGAACTCAAGGACACATGCGACATCCTCTTGGGTGTTGTCCATGTTGAACCGCTCGGTCCATGCCGCTTTGAGCGCCTCTTTCACCTGTTGTACAGCGGCGGGCGAGCCTCCCCTTCCCACCAGCAAGCACAAACGCTCGATTGACCGGCGTGCGTCCTGGTCAAGCGGTACATCGGCAAGCGTGCCGGCGAAGTATGCCTCGGCGAGGGCGGGGATCTCGACCGGGATCGCTTCGGCAATGACGCGTGCCGTGAGATTCTCCACGCTGTCGAAATGGTAGTAGAACGTGTTGCGGTTGCAGCCGACCGCACGCACGATTTCGCTCACCGTGATGTGGTTGACGCTTCGCTCGCGCAGCAGCTGCCAAAACGTCGCCTTGATGCGCTCCTGCACTGGGTCTCCCAGCTGGTCTTTTCGCGGTCTTGCCATGCTCGTTCCCATCATTCGGACTGTGATTGCCTGTTTTCTTCCCCGCTTGCGCCGCCTATAGTCATATTACGACAGCTGTCTAGTTTTTAACAGAGGAAAAGAGAAGCAGGAGGGAACAACATGTTGGAGCATCTGGGAAAGAAGCGGTATGCGCTGCCGTTCGTTGTGTTCTTGGTGGTTGCATGTGTCATGTCGATGGTGGTGTATCCCATGGTGGCGGCCGAGCCGATGAACTTGCCGCTTGGCATTCTCTCGCTCGATGCGGGAGCCGAAACCCCTCAAGGCCACCTAAATGCAGGCGAAGCCATCGTGGCGCAGGTCACGGAAGCGGAAGCTGACGATGAATCCGGAACGCAAGCCGTTGCATGGACTGCCTACGATTCACAGGAAGCCCTCGACGAAGCCATTGCGAACGAGGAATTGTACGCGGCCGTCGTCATCCCCGCCGACTTCTCCGCATCGAACGTTCAGGCGAAGGCGGCCGAAGCGCAAGCATTAGCAGAGCAAGCGGCCCAAATCGCAGCAGCTCAAGCTGCGGTAGCAAACACGGCGAACCCCTCGAACCCGCAAGAAGCCCCGTCGACACTTCCGCAGATCGAGCAAACAGCAACCGACACTCCCCCAATTGCCCCCCTCTCCGTGATTGTTGACGAGGGCAAACACCCGATGGCCGCCTCCACCGTAGAGACGATGCTCACCACCATGCTCGCCCAACAAGGCCTTCCCTACACCGTCGAGCGTGCCCGCGAGGCAAGCATTGGCGGCGGCACGCTCAACATGGCCCTGCAGTTCACCGTTATTCCCACTTTCATCATGACCATGATCTGTTCGGTAGCACTCTATGCGCTCACGCGCGCGCCCAAAACCGCTTCACGTAGCGAACGCTGGAAAACCGTCGGCATCCAGTTCGTGCTTGCGGTGTGTCTATCATGGCTGGTCGGGTTTGGCACCACGGCCATTCTTGAGACGAGCGGCCTTTCCATCCCGAGCTTGGATACCGGCTTGTTCTTGTGGCTTGCGAGTTTCTGCCTCATGCTGTTGTTCGTCGGCTGCTTTGATGTTGCAGTACCGCTTGGCGCAGTGGTCATCCTCATTTGTTTCGCGGGCGGTATGGCGTGCGGCAACCTGCCCTACGAGCTTTTGCCAACGTTCTATCAGGACTGGCTCTATCCTTGGGTTCCGCAGCATTTCATAAGCGACGGTATCCGCCAAATCTTCTACACCGGTGCCACCGCCGCGAACTCCGCTGCGGCAACGCTTGTGTGGTTTGGCATTGTTGGGGCTGCAACTCTGGGCGCTTCCCTGTTTATTCCACGCAGCGGAAATAAAAACGGGCCAGAACTCAGGCCCGTAAACGAATAGTTGTCTCATCGGCGCGGCGAGGTCGAAGTCCCGCGCCGCGCCGATGCACACAAAGAAAGGCTAGATGCGCTCAAACTTCGTGAGCAGCTCCACTGCGGCGGTGCAAGCGTCGCAGTCGCAGTATTTCTCGCCTTGCTCCTTGCGCGCCGTCTGCGTGGCAAGAATCTGATCAGCGGTTTCTTTGCCAAACAACTCAACGGCAGGGCCCTGTGCAAAGGCGATAACACCGTCAACGGTGTTCGGCCTTCCTTCAAGGAAGTCGATGAACTTCGTCGTGGCAGCTTCAATAGCTTCGTCATCTGCGCCTTCGACCGCGCTCTTCCACGCAAGCGCAGCGTCTTTCGTCTCCTGCTTGCTGGCCTCCGAAGCAGCAAGGACATCAGCGCGCTCAGCAACGAAATCGAACAATTCCTTCTCCATAGCGCCTCCTTTGCGATAGATTTCCAACAAACACATACTATCACCAACCACCCCCAACAGGCACCACCCCGCAAGCAACGCGCGGCAGGCCCGGTGGAGCGACGTGGTAGAATCATCTCGTCGCGGATGCGCGCACAACAGGACAGCGGAAGGCGCGGTATGGCGGAACAGGACATGAGCGGTCTGGAATACGCAACCGGTTACGAAAAAATGTACGGCGTAACCGACGAGCGCTATGCGTACCTGCTTCGTTTGCAGCAGCAACTCCGCCGATTCGCCACGCCGCCCGCAGCGCCCACGTGCGACCGCGAGCTTTTGCATCGCCTCGCTGATCAACAGGCCATTCTCGAACGTCACGGCTTTGACCCTACCAAGGAAGATCATATTTTCGAAGCCGTCAAAGTTGATTTTGTGCACACCACGGCACGCATCGAGGGCAACACGCTGTCGCTGAAAGAGACGGGGTTGGTGCTTGAAGAAAACGCCACCATTCCCGGCAAGCCTTTGAGCGAGCACTTGGAAATAGTTGATATCGCGGCGGCGTTTAACCAGATGACGGCTTTCGTGCGCGAAGGACGGGGTCTTTCCAGCGAGGTGGTTCTTACGCTGCACCGCACGGCGTCGGCACATCTTGACGATTGCGACGCTGGCGAATATCGCTGGGACCAGCGCTATATCACGTCGTCGTCCATCCTGCCGCCGCCTCCCGCACGCGTGCCGCAGCTTATGAATGAGCTTTTGACCTGGGCTGAAGGTGCGGACGGCTCGCCCATAGAAACCGCCGCCCTCTTTCATCTGGTGTTCGAGGACATTCACCCCTTCCAAGACGGCAACGGCCGCACCGGACGCGTGCTGCTGAACTTCATGTTGATGCGCGCCGGATACCCACCCATCAGCCTCAAAGCCGACGAGTCGGGCATCGCTGCGTACTACCACGCCATCGACACCTTCGCCCGCGACACCGAGGGGCGCGACGGCTCAACAATGGTCAACCTCGTAGCCCACCGCCTAGAAGATTCCCTCGCCCAACGTATGCTGCAACTGGAACAATCGAGCAAATAGGGCATGTCTATCCTGAGTAGGAGGCCGAATGTGCTCGTGATGACGGACATGCCACCGTCCTTTAAAGTGTGACGCGCTATCGCGCTGGCTATTACGCCATGAGTTTTCTCTTGTCCCTTACCTTATGGCGCGGGCGAATGGGTGGTAGGCGTTGACTTACGATTGGCACAACCCCCGTAGCGGCGTACTCCAGTGCGCCGTTCGCGCGAAGCGCGAAAACGCAGGTCAAGGTTGCGTTCTCCGCCTGCGGCGGAGCGGGGCTGTAACAAAAGTTCCCTTTGTAAGTTTTTTCGTAGGGCAAGGGCTCTGCCCTTGCCGATGGGCAGGAATAAACCCGCAGGTCAAACGAAGTTGACGGCAAGGGCAGAGCCCTTGCCCTACGGCTAACCTGGCAGGTTAGAGGCTTTTGTTACATCCCCCTACGAGGGTTGCCGAACAAGTACGTTAACCAAAGGAGAACATGCCCCCGTCATAATGATAGAAGCGCGCATTACCTTATGGCGTAATCAGTAGCGCATAAGCGCGTCGCACTTTTTCGCGAAGCGGAGCGCTTTAGGATGATGACAAAGGGGAGCGCCCCTCTTCAGCCAGTTCCCGGTATACGAAGCAATCGACTACGTGGTCGTTTACCATGCCTATGGATTGCATGTAGGCGTACATGATGGTGGAGCCGACGAATTTGAAGCCGCGCTTTTTGAGGTCTTTGCTAATTTTGTCCGAAAGGGGCGTGGTTGCCGGGATGTCTTCTTGGGTGCGCCACTCGTTCACGATGGGAGTGCCATTTACGTATCCCCAGATGAACGCATCGAAGCTTCCGTACTCTTCGACCACCTCCAAAAACAGCTTCGCGTTGGTAATGGCAGCGTCAATCTTGCGTCGGTTGCGCACGATGGCCGCATTCGCCATGAGTTCTTCGATCTTCGCCTCATCGTAGCGCGCCACCGTAGCGGGGTCGAAGTTGTCGAATGCAGCGCGATACGCCTCGCGCTTCTTGAGGATAGTCAGCCACGAAAGGCCTGCTTGCGCGCCCTCCAGCACCAGTAACTCAAACAACTCGCGGTCGTCGTGGGTGGGCCTTCCCCACTCATTGTCGTGGTAGTCCACGTATATCGGAATGTCGCCCGGCCACGAGCACCTGCACTTCTCCCCCATTGCGCCTCCTCCTGAAACGTCGCCCTGTATGTCAGCTTCCTGCATGACCACCCTCAGCCCTACTTCTCCCGTTCGGCAATTTCGCCACGACGATAGGCGGCCAGCAGGTGCTCCAGATCGGCAATCTGCTGCTTGAGCACCGCCCCCGTGTCGGTGTCGGCCACCAGGGTGCGCCCGTCAACGCGCTCCACCACGCTGCGCGACGAATGGATGTCCAACTCGTTTTCCACCGCCGCCTGCGCGGACTCCAGAGGCTCATGTGCGGCCAGAACAAAACCGTACGAGTTCGAGATGAGCGTGTAGCCCGCAATGCCGGTGGTGGGCTGGTAGGCTTTCGAGAAGCCGCCGTCGATGGTGAGCACCTTGCCGCCGCACTTCACCGGGTCCTCGCCGTCCTTCACCTTCACGGGAATGTGGCCGCACACGATGCGCGACGTCTCGGGATCCATGCCGAAGTCCTCAAACACGCCGGCCATGACGCGCTCGTCGTCCAAATAGGTGTAGAACGGGTTCTTGACCTCCTTGCGCGCCTCCTTCTCGGCGATGAGGTACAGCTCGAACGTGGCCATCTTGCTCTTGGCGAACAGCGGCGAGCCCTCACCGAGCCACAGGTACCACAAGAGGTCGCGGCCGCGTTTGCGCATGTCGGGGTCGGGGTCGTAGAACGCCGCGCGCACGTAGCGCTCCATGACGTCATACAGCGCGCGGCCCTTGTACTTCTGGCCGAACACGTCCGTTTCCCTAAGCGAGCCGTCGGCGTTCAGCGGCACGCAGGCGTGGAACAGCAGGTTGCCGTTGTGTATTTTGTACAGGCTGCCCGCTTCCAGGAAGAAGTGCATGTGGCGCTGCAGCTTCTCGCAGCCGGTGAACGCCTGCTCAAGGCGCTGCATGACTTCTTCCTCTTCGGGTGTGAGACGGTAGGGGTCGGCCGGGTCTACCGTGGGGAACACGGTGTCGGTGAGCGCGTATTCCGTGCCGTCCAGCATGACGGTGCCACGCTCGAAGTCAATCTTGTCGAGCAGCTTGCGATCCTGCAAGCCGAAACCGGGGTTCTCGTCAATAAGCTGCGCTTCCACCTTGAACTGGATGATGGCCATGGCCTTCTGTATCTTGACGTTCATTTCCAGTTCCTGCGGCGGCAAATCCGGGTTGCCTTTGAGGCCGAACGCCACGCACGGGTCGCCCTCGTACGCGTCCATCGCGAACGACGCGAGCGGCAGAATGTTGATGCCGTAGGCGTCTTCCAGGATGGACAGGTTGCCGTAGCGCGCGCAGTTGCGTACCACGTGCGCGATGCAGCCGCGCTGGCCGAGCGCCGCGCCCATCCACACGATGTCGTGGTTGCCCCACTGGATGTCGAGCGAGTGGTAGTCCATGAGCGTTTCCATGATGACATCGGGGTACGGCCCGCGGTCGTAGATGTCGCCGATAATGTGCAGGTGGTCGATGGCCAGGCGCTGTATGAGCAGGCACAACGCCTCAATGAGCGCGCCCACGCGGTCGGTGCGGATGACGGCGTCAATGATGGCGGCGTAGTAGGCTTGTTTGTCGGCGCCCTGGCTATTCTCGGTCATCAGCTCCTCAATGATGTACGCGAAGTCGCGTGGCAGCGCCTTGCGCACACGGGAGCGCGTGTACTTCTGCGCGGCGCGCTTGCACACGGCCACGAGGCGCGGCAGCATGGTTTCGTACCAGGCCTGCGCGTCGTCGGTCTGCGACAGCACGAGTTCCATTTTCTCGCGCGGGTAGTAGATGAGGGTAGCCAGCGAGCGCTTTTCTTCGGGGCTGAGGGAGTCGCCGAATACCTCGTCGATTTTCATGCGGATGGAGCCGGAGCCGTTGCGCAGGATGTGGGAGAACGCCTCGTATTCGCCGTGGATGTCCGAGGCGAAGAACTCGGTGCCCTTGGGCAGGTTCAGAATGGCGCTGAGGTTGATGATTTCTGCCGACGCCTTCGCGGCGGTGGGAAACGATCGGGAAAGAAGCTCCAGGTACCGCTTGTCCGTTGCATCCATGAGCGAGGCCTCCTTGGTTGGTTGGTCCGGCGCAGTTGCTTCCATGATACCCGCAGGCGACGCCCCTTGAACAACCTGAAACCAAGCGGCACGAATAATCGACAGAGAACGGGGGGGCCGCGGGCGAGTGTAGTACGCGGCTGTCCCAAAAGTGTGACGCGCGGCGCAAAACAAGCCAGCTCCCAGGCGCTATTCCCAACCCTTCCACACATCCGGGGCGTAACCTATGGTGGCTTGTTTGCCGTTGCGGACGACGGGCTCGGCCAATACTTGTTGGTTCTCTAGCAGCTTGTCGAACTTTTGGTCGGGCGAGAGGTACGCAAGCAGCGCAACGAGGTCCTGGTCCTTCGCCTTGGGGTCGATGAGCGCGTCAATGCCGCCCACCGCGCGGGCGACCGATTCCAGCTCGCCCTTGCTCATCCCCTTCTCTTTTAGGTCAATGAACTGGAACTTCACGCGCCGCTCCTTGAAATACCGCTGCGCCTTTTTCGTGTCGAAACTTTTCTTGGTGCCGAATACTTGAATGTTCACGGCCCTTCGCCCTCCTTGCCGCTCGTCTATAATGACTACGAACTTTACACCATTCACCACCGATTGCGAGAGAGCACCCATGCCCACCATTGAACATCTTATCGCCCAGGAACTGGGAATTTCGCCCGCGCAAGTGACCGCCGTGGTGGCGTTTATCGACGAGGGGAACACCATCCCCTTCATCGCGCGCTACCGCAAGGAGGCCACCGGCGGCCTCGACGACGTCACGCTGCGCGACCTCGACGAGCGGCTGGCATACCTGCGCGCGCTCGAAGCGCGCAAAGCCGAAGTGCTGAGCGCCATCGAAGAGCAGGGGAAACTTACCGCTGACCTGCGCGAAAAGATTGATGCCGCCACGGTCATGCAGCGCGTGGAAGACCTCTACAAGCCGTTCAAGAAGAAGCGCGCCACCCGCGCATCGAAGGCGCGCGAAGCCGGGCTTGAGCCGCTCGCGGTGCTCATGATGGGGCAAGCCACCACCCAGGGCGACCCGCTGGCCCTCGCCGCGCCCTACGTAAACGCCGCCGCGGGATACGACACCCCCGAGGCCGCCCTCCAAGGTGCCCAGGACATTGTGGCGGAAACCATCGCTGACGACGCGGAACACGTCGCAACGCTGCGCACACTCACGCGCCGCCAGGGAGCGCTGGCCGTCGAAGCGGCCGACGCGACCGAGAAAACCGTCTACGAGTCCTACTACGATTTCGCCGAGCCACTTTCCCGCATTCCCAACCACCGCATCCTCGCCATCAACCGCGGCGAGAAGGAGGGCAAGCTGAAGGTGCGCGTGCGCACCGACGCCGACGTGGCCGTGGCAACGCTCGAAAAACGCGTGGTCAGACGCGCGAACAGCGTGTTCACCAGCGCGCTGCGCAATGCCGTATCCGACGCCTACAAGCGCCTCGTCGCCCCCGCGCTTGAGCGCGAACTGCGCACCGAACTCACCGAGCGCGCGCAAACCGATGCCATCCGCGTGTTCGCCAAGAACACCGAAAGCCTCCTGTCGCAGCGCCCCGTGCGCGGCGCGCGCGTGATCGCGCTTGACCCCGGCTACCGCACCGGCTGTAAGGTGGCAGTGCTCGACGAGTACGGCAAGCTGCTCGACCACGGCACCGTCTTCCCCACCCCGCCGCGCCGCGAGATCGAGCAGACAAAACGCACGCTGGCCGACCTCGTGCGGCGCCACCAGACAAACGTCATCGTCATCGGCAACGGCACCGGCAGCCGCGAAACCGAGGAAGTGGTGGCCGACTTTATCGCCGAGACCGACGCGGGCGCGCACCTTCAGTACACCATTGTGAACGAGGCGGGCGCGTCAGTGTATTCCGCCTCGAAGCTGGCCAGCGAGGAATACCCCGACCTCGACGTCACCACGCGCGGCGCCATGAGCCTGGGCCGCCGCCTGCAAGACCCGCTGGCCGAGCTGGTGAAAATCCCGCCGCAGTCCATCGGCGTGGGTCAGTACCAACACGACCTCAACCAGGCCGCCCTCGGCCGCGCGCTCACCGGCGTGGTGGAAAACGTCGTAAACCGCGTGGGCGTGAACCTCAACACGGCCAGCCCCAGCCTACTTGCCTACGTGTCCGGCGTGAGCGCCGCCGTGGCGAAAAATATCGTGGCCTACCGGGAAGAACACGGCGCGTTCACCGACCGTCGCGAACTCAAGAAGGTGTCGAAGCTGGGCGCGAAGGCGTTCCAAAACTGCGCCGGCTTCCTGCGCATCGAAGGCGGCGCAAACCCACTCGACGCCACGAGCGTCCACCCCGAGAGCTATCCTGTTGCGCGCGAAGTGCTTAAGCGCGCTGGCGTGAAACCTGAGGCGCTCGCCCACGGCGGCATCCCCGACATCGCCCAGCGCGTGGGCGACCTCCCCGCGCTCGCACAAGAGCTGGGCGCGGGTCTGCCTACGCTGCGCGATATTGTTGCTGAACTGGAGAAACCCGGCCGCGACCCCCGCGACGACGCGCCGCCTGTGGTATTCAGCCGCAGCGTGCGTGACTTCGACGACCTCACCCCCGGCATGGAACTCACGGGTACTGTGCGCAACGTGGTGGACTTCGGCGCCTTCGTCGACATCGGCGTGAAGCAAGACGGCCTCGTCCACATCTCGAAACTGGCCGACCGCTTCGTCCGCCACCCCAGCGAAGTCGTCAGCGTCGGCGACACCGTCACCGTCTGGGTCACCAGCGTAGACAAAGATCGCGGCAAAATCTCCCTCACCATGGTAAAAGGCAAGGAGTAGCAGGCCGCAACCCGCACCCCTCGCTTTTTCGTTGCAAACGAATCTGCAACGAAAGCGTATTCGTTGCATAATCGTACAAGAACGCGCCACATCGCCACCCCCACCTTGTGATGCGATACGATACGGGGCGAGCAAAATGCACCCGTTCATACGTCGAAAGGAACGCATCAATGGCGGAGCCGGAACAGACCATCCAGCCGTGTGACCCCACTCCTGATCGCATACAGGTGCGGGGGGCTCGGGTGCATAATTTGAAGGATGTTGATGTGGACATTCCTCTTAACCGGTTGGTGGGTATTGCGGGGGTGTCGGGGTCAGGGAAGTCGTCGTTGGCGCTGGGGGTGCTCTACGCCGAAGGGTCGCGGCGCTACCTGGAGGCGCTGTCCACCTACACGCGGCGCCGCCTGTCGCAGGCGGGGCGCGCCGACGTGGACGAGGTGTTGCACGTGCCCGCCGCCTTAGCGCTGCACCAGCGGCCTGCCGCAGGCGGCGTGCGCAGCACGTTCGGCACGTCCACCGAGCTGCTGAACAGCCTGCGCCTGCTGTTCTCGCGCGTCGGCAGCCATGTGTGCCCGAATGGACACCGCGTGCCGCCCACGCTCAACGTGGCGGCGGAGCGGCCCATCACGTGTCCCACCTGCGGCGTGGAATTCTACGGCCCCGGCGCGGAGGAACTCGCTTTCAACAGCGACGGCGCGTGCCCCACCTGCGACGGCACCGGCGTGGTGCGCACCGTGAACGAAGCGGCGCTCGTGCCCGACGAAACGCTCACCATCGACGAGGGTGCAGTCGCGCCTTGGGGCACGCTCATGTGGGACCTCATGAAGCAGGTCGCCCGCGAGATGGGCGTGCGCACCGACGTGCCGTTCAACCAGCTCACGCCCAAGGAGCGCGACATCGTGTTTCACGGCCCCGCCGAGAAAAAGCACATCTTGTACAAGGCGAAGAAAACCGACACCTTCGCTGAGCTGGACTTTACGTATTACAATGCCATCCACACCGTAGAGAACGCGCTGTCAAAAGTGAAGGACGAGAAGGGGCTTAAGCGCGTGGCGCGGTTCCTGAAAGAGGGCCCCTGCCCCACGTGCCACGGCACGCGCCTGTCGGATGCAGCCCGTAAGCCTGAAGTGGCGAATATCAACCTGGCCTTAGCAACGGAGAAAACGCTGGGCGAGCTTGTGGAATGGGTGGCGGCCGTGTCGGACGGGCTCGCACCTGAGATGCGCCCCATGGCGGTAAGCATTTGCGAGTCGTTTCAGCACACGGCGCGGCGGCTGGTTGATCTGGGGCTTTCTTACCTTTCACTCGACCGCGCGAGCGCCACTTTATCCACCGGCGAGCGCCAGCGCGTGCAGTTGGCGCGGGCGGTGCGCAACCGTACCACCGGCGTGCTCTACGTGCTTGACGAGCCATCCATCGGCCTGCACCCCTCCAACATCGACGGCCTGCTGGAGGTCATGCGCGACCTCTTGGCTGACGGCAACTCGGTGGTCATGGTGGATCACGACACCCACATTCTCCGTCACGCTGACCACATCGTGGAGCTGGGCCCGGTCGCGGGCGCCGGCGGCGGGCACGTCATCGCAGAGGGAACGGTGGCGCAGGTGGAAGCCAACCCCGCCTCGCGCATCGGCGGCTTTCTTTCGGGGGCTGAACAGGTGCGCGTGCGCGAATCCATCGCACCTGATCACCTGTTTGACGAGGGCCGCATCCACCTGGAAACCGACGCGCTGCACACCGTAAAGCCGCTTTCCGTTGACGTGCCGCGCGGCCGCCTGACGGCCGTCACGGGCGTGTCCGGTTCGGGCAAAACCACGCTCGTGCTGGAAAGCCTCGTGCCCGCCCTGGCCGCGCAGGCCACCGGCGCGCCGCTCCCTGACCACGTGCGCCGCATTGACGCCGCTGGCATCGCACGCGCGAATCTCATCGACGCCTCGCCCATCGGTATCAACGTGCGCTCCACCGTGGCCACCTACTCGGGTGTCCACGACGAGCTGCGTCGCGCCTTCGCACGAACGGCCGACGCGAAGGTCGCAGGCCTTAAAGCGGGCGACTTCTCCTACAATACCGGCAAGCTGCGCTGCCCCGTGTGCGATGGCACGGGCTCCATCAGCCTTGACGTGCAGTTTTTGCCCGACGTGGACATCACGTGTCCGGCCTGCCACGGCTCGCGCTACGGCAACGAGGCCGAGCATATTCGCCGCCTCGACGCGCACGACGGCACCGCCAGCTACTCGCTTCCCGAACTCATGGCACAGAGCGTGGACGAAGCCCTCGCCCACACCGACGACCTCAAGAAGGTGCACGAACGCCTGCAAACGCTCCATGACCTGGGGCTGGGTTACCTCACACTCGGCGAAGCCACCCCGGCGCTCTCCGGCGGCGAGGCCCAACGCCTCAAGCTGGCCAGCGAGATGGGGCGCACGCAAGACGACGCAGTATTCGTCTTCGACGAACCCACCATCGGCCTGCATCCGCTTGATGTGCGCACGCTATTGGAAGTGTTCCAGCGCCTTGTCGCGCAGGGGGCTACCGTGGTGGTGATTGAGCACGACCTTGACGTCATCGCCAACGCCGACTACGTGATTGACCTCGGCCCCGGCGGTGGCGAAGCTGGCGGTCGCATCGTGGCCACCGGCACCCCCGAAGAGGTTGCCGTCAACCCCGCCAGCATCACCGGCCACTACCTTGAGAAGGACTGAAAGGGGGCGTCTTTTCCGCCTATCCAATGAGTTTGGACGATTCCACCTGCTCAACGTACCAGGTCATGAAGTGCGACAGCGGTTTGCGCAGGACGAGGCCGATAAGTGCGGCCGGAATCAGGAACAGCAGAAGCAGGCCCATCTCTATGCAGAAGTCATTGCCGCACACGCCAAACATGGCGGCGCGCATGGCGTTCACCACATGCGTAGCAGGCAGCCACGGGCTGATCCCCTGAATGAACGGCGGCAACAGCTGCAACGGGAACGAGCCACCGCACCCGGTCACCTGCACAATAAGCAGAAGCACCGCCACCGCCTTGCCCAGGTTTGCGAACGCCGCCACCAGCGCGTAGATGAAGAACGTGAACACAAGCCCCGCCACCCAGAAGCACAACATAAATAGCAGCGGCTCCGCCACCTGCACCTGCAAGAACAGCCAGTTACCCAGACCCATAACGGTAGTCTGCGCGAGCGAAAGCAGCCCCATCACCGCAAAGCGGCCGAGGAACAGCTCGCGCGGTTTCGGGTTAACAAGCGTCGTGCGCACGCGCGCGGGTACGGCGGGCTTCACTGCCACCAAGATGAGCAGCGACCCAATGAACAGCGCGAGCGTGGTGTAGAACGGCGCCATAGCCGAGCCGAAGTTCTCCACCGGAAACACCGCCGTGCGCTCAAGCCCCACTGGCGCGGCAAGCGCTCGCGACAGCAGCTGCGTGTCCGACCCCAACACTCGGCGCAGCATGTCCGCATCACCCGTGGCCAGCGCCTCGTCCACGCCGTCGGCAAGTTCGCGCAGCTGAACGCCTGAATCGCGCAACTCAGCGGCCGCGTCGCCAATCTTGCCCGCAGCAGCCCCCAACACCTCGCCGGCCGACCTAGCAGAGTCGGCCAAGCCCGCACCCGCCGCGCGCAAATCACCCAGCCCTGAGTCCACCTGTTCCGCAAGCGATGCCGCGTCGACGGCAAGACGCTCGAGGCCTGGACGCACCTTCGCGTCGAACTCGGCAGCAAGTGCATCGGCGTTCTGCTGCGCCTGATCGGCGAGTGCCTTCACCGCTTCGCGCTCGGCTTGTGCGTCGGCGTTGCCGGCCTCCAGCTTGTCGGCGGCCCTCAGCAGGTTGTCACGGATGCCCACCATGAGATCCGCCTGCGCGTTCATCTGCGCCACCGCGCTATCCAAGGCGACCCGGTACTCTTCGGGCACCTGGTCGCGCAGGGCGGCCAGCTCGGCCGCTGCGTTGCGATAGCCTACAGCCCGACCATCCACCACACCCGCCTGTACACGTATCTGCGCCGCACATTCCTTCGACCCCGAGTCCGCAGCGGCGAACAGGCCGTCCACCGAGTCCGACACCGCTCCGAAGCCTGCGCCCGTGCTCTCAAGCGCACGCGACAGATCATCCACCGACTGTCCGAGCGCATCAAGAATGCCGCCAGCGGCCGACGAACCCTCCGAAGCGCGCGCCGATACGTCGTCGATGGCGGCCTGTGCCGATGCCACCAACTTCGCCGAATCGCCCGCGAGCGTCCGAGCCGATGTGGCCAGAAGCGCGTACTGATCAAGCACCGCCGCCGTGCGATCGGCACCTTCAGCCATAGTGCGCACATGCTCCGCAAGCTTGCCGATACGCCCGTCCGCGTCTGCCTCGTCGGCGTAGCGCGACAGCGATTGAGCCAGTCCCAACGCCACCGCCGAAAGCTCTTCGGCAAACACTTTGTTCACTTCGCGCGACACGGAGTCGGCGCCCTGATCAGTGATTTTGGGGGCGATGGCGCTCTTCTTCTCGTTGGCGTAGTAGACAATCTTCGCGTGCTCCACGTCGTCGGAGTAGAACGTCAGCATGTCGCGGCTGAACTCCTGGGGAATGACCACGGCCGCGTAGTAGCGCCCCGACCGTGCGCCGTCGATGGCGTCGGCCTCGTCGGTGAACGTCCAGTCTATCTGCTCGTTTGCGCGCAACGCCGACACCACCTGTTCGCCCACGTTCACGCGCAAAGGCACCAGGTCGCTCTCGTAGCCCTCATCCACGCTGGCCACAGCCACGGTAAGATTGCCCGTGTTGTCAAACACGTTCCAGCAAGCAATAACGTTATACCAAGCGAAAATGGACGGCATCACCACAAGCCCCACAGCAATGATAATGCTCATCGCGTTCGCAAACAGGCTCTTCACGTCGCTGTGAGCGATGCGCAGGATGTTACCCACGGCCCTCGCCCCCCTTCGCGACGGCAGGCTCCCCGTCAGCGGCGCGCTCCATTTCGTTGCGCGCAATTCCCAACTCCAGCAGCCCCTCATTGGTGAGGTCATCCAAAACCAGCTGCCGCTCGAAGCTGGCGCGCAGGCTCTCCACCACAACCAGGAACACGAACACCGCTACCATCCACACAAGCCACGCGGTGAGCAGCCACACCTTTTCCGTGGGGGTGAGTGCGAAGAAGATGGTGAGCGCGACCGGCACCGATAGACCCAGCGCCACCGAACCGCGGATGAGACGCGGGTACCAACGCGAGAACCGCTCGTAGCGCTGCGTGATTTCCTCACGGTACTCATCCTTGCCGGCAAGCGCGCGGAACAGTTGCGAGAAACGGTAGGGCCGCGCGGGAATTTCCACGTCCTCGCCGTTGAACAGGCCGCTCTCGCGCACCTGTCCGGCCACCATACGGTTCACGTTGGCCATGAGTGGCCGCACAATCAGGCCAAACGCCATGAATCCAACAAAGAACAGTGCAAGCATCCAAAGCGCATTCGCGTACTGCGAACCATAGAAGCCGCAGATGGCCTCGCGCATGGCGGCAATGCCGTACGTGAAAGGCAAATACGGGTAGACGGCTTGGAAGAATCCGGCCGTCATCTCGATGGGATAGAGGCCCGTTGCGCCCGGGATCTGCGCAAACACTAACACGATGCAGAGGCCCTTGCCGATGTGCTGCAGCGTGACGGAAAGCGCGTAGATGATGCTGAGGTAGGCGAGCGACGCCACAGCCGCAGCGAAAAACAGGGCCGGCACACTGGCGGCCTGCACGCCAAGGGCCAGCACGCCTGCGCAGCACACGAGAGCCTGAATCACCGCGAAGCACGCGAGCAACAGGAAACGCCCCAGGTAGCGCTGCGCCACGGTGAGATTGCGGATGCCCTCGGAGTCTACCTCCTGGCGCATGATGACCAGCAACATGAACGCACCGATCCAAAACGTGAGGTTCATGAACAGGGGCGCCATGGCCGAGCCGTATGCGTTCAGTTCGTAGAGCTGCTCGGTGACAAGCCGCGTGGGCGAGCCCATGAAGTCGGCAACCTTCGCGGCGTCCAAACCGTTCTCGCCGAAGAGCTTCGCAAAGGCATCGGATCCGCCCAGGGCCAGTACGTCGGAGCGCGCCGTGTCGAGGCTTTGCTCGAGCTCGGCCAGCAGCCCATCGGTTTGTCCAAGCGCCTCCTTGGAAGTGGAAAGCGTGGATAACAGCTGGTCAAGCACGAGCGAGGCCTGGTCGACGAGCAAATTCTGGTTCGACACTGCGGTGCCGAGGGCGGCTGCGGCAGCGGAGAGTTCACCCAGGCTTTTATTCACCGCAGGCACCGTGGTACCGAACAGGCCGTTCGAGTACACGCTTGCATCGTCGGCCGCTTGCTGCACGGCAGCATCAAACGCGTCGGACGCCTGCGCGACAGCCTCCGAAAAGCCCTGCGCCTCGGCGCCAAGGGAGGTCAGGCCGTCGAGTGTCTTCTGCGCCTCATCGGCGCGCGCGTCCACGGCATCGGCAAGAGTCACCAGCTGCGCCTTGGACGGGTCGTCGTCGGGCATCGTGGCTGCCAAGTCGCGCAGATAGCCCGCGAGCTGGCGGTTCTCGTCCACGATGATGCGTGCATGCGCAATCGACGCGTCGATGTCGGCACGCGCCTCACCAGCGGCGGCCACCGCGTCGCCTACAGCAGCGTGCGCCTTCGTCGAGGCCTGCGACACCGCAAGGATGCTCTGACTTACCGCCGGCGCCGCGACAGCCGAAAGGTTCGCCAGGCTCTCTTGCATCTGCGCCGTCAGGCCGGACACGGTCTGGAGCGCATCGTTCGCGTCAGCAATGACCGTGCGGGCGTGCTCAAGCGAGCCCTTCGATCCGTCAGCCTTCTCTAGTGCCCTGTCGGCGGCGGCCGACGCGTTTGCAAGGGCATCTCGCGCCTCACCCACCGCGTCTACCGCCCCCGCCACCTCGGAAAGAGCCCGCGTGCGCGACTCGTCAACCGAGACACGCGAAGCGTCTATGGCCTGGTCAATAGCGTCGGCGGCCACATCGCTCACCGTCGATACGAATGTTGAGTTGACGGTGCCTTCCAGCGTTGAGGCACCCGTGTCGGTAATCTTCGGGGCTACGGGGCCGTTCTTCTCATTCACATGATATTCGATGGAAGGCTGCTGGAAATCACCCGTGGTAAGCGTCAGCAGCCGCTCGGTAAAATCTTTCGGGATGATGAAGGTAGCGTAGGCCTCGCCGGTGCGCAGGCGCTCAAGCGCCTCGTCGCGATCGGCGAACGTCCAGTCCAGCTGCTCGTTTTCCTGCAGCTTCTCCACAATCAAGTCGCCCACGTGCAGCTCGCCCGTGAGTTCGCTCGATGCGCCGGCGTCCTCGTTCACCACATACACACGCAGGTTGCCCGTGTTGTCGTAGGGGTTCCAGAAACCCACGACGTTGTACCACGTGTAGAGGGAGGGCAGCACGAGCAGGGCGACCACCACCACGAGCGCAGCCGGCACCTTGAGCAGACGCAAGATGTCGCGCTTGAACACCCGCAGCACGTTTCCCATTACCCCAGTCGCTTCCCTTCTCCGTCACCTTTGCCCTCAACGAAGGGCATGATACCTCACTTTTGACGGAGTGTCAGGCGAGTTTTGACGCTTCTCGGCAGTACGTCAACAGAGCATGCCGTCCCTCACTTCCCCACGTCGATACCTTTCGTGGCTGGTCCCTCTACCACGGCACCTTCCGAAGAGAAACGCGAGCCGTGACAGGGACAATCCCAGGTGTCTTCCAGGTTGTTGTGAGCAAGCGTGCATCCCATATGCGAGCAGCGCTTTCCGGGCTTCACCAGGTTCACTGTCGAGGTACCCAAGTTGGAGGCGAGGCTTGCATGAAGCATCGAACGCTGTGGCGAAAACACGTCCGCGGCATCGCTGCCGCCTTCCACAATGAGGTCCGCCAGAAGTTCGGCCGCCACGAGTGAGCCGGTCATGCCCCATTTGCTGAACCCGGTGGCCACATACCAGTTCGGGTCCTCGCGGCGATGGATGCCCACATAGGGCACGTGATCCAAACTCATGCAATCCTGCGCAGCCCATGCGTAGCGCTCGACCGCTTGCGGGTAGGCGCGCCTCGTAAAGCCGCGAATCTTGCGATAGCCTTGCTTGGGACCAGGCCCTTCGCCCGTGCGATGGCCACCGCCGCCCACTAACAGATACTCGCCGTACGTACGGAAGGAGAAACCATCGTCCACGCCGATGAACATGCCGTCGGGTTGCAGCGCGCCCTCAAGTGCCAGGGAGTACGAGCGCTCCTGGTGCAGCTTCATGAAGTAGAGCCCTGGTATGTTGACCAGCGGATAGCGCGTCGCAAACACAATGTGGCGCGCGGTGACCGACCCCTGCGGCGTGTGTGCTGTGTCGCCCTTCACGTCGCTCACGAACGTATCCTCGTACACGTTGATGAATGGCAGCAAGCCGTAAAGTAATTTCAGCGGGTTGAACTGCGCCTGCTGCTGCATACCCAACGCGCCGTTATTCTTCAGCGGCAGCGGTGCCTTATTAAGCACCTTATGCGGAATACCCAGTTGCTCGTATGCAGCCAGTTCCTGCTCGAGGGGTTTGGTTGAACCCTCGGCGTAGAGATAGGCCGTGCGTTCCTCGAAGTCGCAGGGTACCGCCTGCGAAAGGCAACGGAAGCCTTCGACTGCGTTTTGATTCGCCACAAAGTAGCGACGGGCCACGTCTTCGCCGCGCTCTTTAAGCAGGCGGTCGTAGATGAGGCCATGCTGCGCCGTCACTTTGGCGGTGGTACCCTGCGTGGTGCCCGAGCCCACGCGCCGTCCCTCCAATAGCACGCAGTCGCGCCCAGCCTGGGTCAGCAAGAAAGCCGTGAGTACGCCCGCCATGCCGCCACCTATCACCAACACGTCGGTTGTAAGCGCGCGATCGAGAACCTTCGATGGTTCACCGGTGCGCTCGGAGTACGCCGTCCATACGGATGTCATGGCCAGCCCCTTTCGTCCGTCTGCATTTCTGCCAGACGATACCGGGCGGCACCACCGCAGGGCGCTTCGCCGTGTGAACCGTCAACCGTCGCTTGCCGGAAGGTTGCCCGACCGATGAGGTTGCCAGTTGAGGCAATCCCCAATCCACCCACCTCACCGCCAGGCGAAACACACAGCCTGGGCCACATTTTCGCGCTGCGCGCGAACAGGGCTGTGACAAAAGCCCCCTACCTGTCAGGTTGGCCGTAGGGCAAGGGCTCTGCCCTTGCCGACAACTACGCCTGATCTACCTGTTTACTGATGTTGAGCAGCAAGGGCAGAGCCCTTGCCCTACGCAATACCCGCAAAGGCAACTCACGCTTGATGCAGCATGAGAATATCGTCGAAGGGGATACGGGTGCGCACGATGGTAAGAACGCGCCCCGCCTCGTCGATGTCGGTCACCATGCCACGCAAGGTGACGTAACCCTCGCCGTCGTAATAGCTCACCTCCGCCATCTTTCGGCGTTCCACCTGCGAAAACGCATGTGACAGCGCAAGTGATTCTTCCTCGGTGAGGTCGCGCTTCGGCTCCACCACGCGCTCGCGTTCGCGGATGAGGTCGTAATAGCCCCGCAGCGCCGCAAAGGGCATGAACTGCTGCGCGCGGTTGGCGCGTTGCCCGCCGTCGGCGCGCACCTTCCACTCAGGCATGGTGACCCCCAATCTGCTGGTTGCGTTCGCGCGCCGTCGCCTTTTCCTTCAAGCTGGTGCCCCGCAAAAGCGCATTCTTGCCGAACTTCCCCTTGACTGCCAGCACGGCCTCTTGCAGCTTGCGTTCTTCCGCCTCGGTCGCCACGTCGGTGAAGAGATCGAACGTAGCCAGCTCTTCGGGCACCACATCGCCAAAGCCCACGTGAATGCGCCGCACCGCCACGTCCCTGCGCGTTGTTTCGTCATACAAATCCAAAAAGCGCGGCAACAGCTTTGCAAGCGAATTCGTGCGATCGGACTGTCGCCGCGTGCCGCCCGTATGGGGAAACCCGCGGCGGCCACTCACCGGCCGTCGTCCGTGTCCGCCATCGAACCAACCTTCCGCCGCCTCGCGTGCGCGGTCGCCCTCCCCCTTCGCGTAGCCCACATACAGCGAGAGCGACGAGGCCACCAGGTGCTTGTCCACCAAGTCCAATACCAGCTGATCAACCATCTCCTTCACCACATCGCGCGCTTCGTCAAACGTATAGTCACACGGCAGCACTTGGCCGTTCATCAGGGAATGAGCGCCTGGCTCGTAGGCGCGAATATCGGCAATCGTACACGGCTCCACCCCGTGGGCGTGGTCGATGAGGTATTCCGCATTCACGCCAAACTCGCAGTAGAGCGTGCTCTCGTCCAGCTCACACACGCCGCGCAGGTCGTGCACGCCGTGCTTCGCCAGGCGCTTCGCAATGCCAGGGCCGATGTTCCAAATATCGGTGATGGGTCGGTGCGTTTGGATAGTCTGCTCAAACGTGGCACGATCAAGCACACCAATGTGATCGTCGGCGTGCTTTGCCGTAATATCAAGCGCCACCTTCGCCAGAAACAGGTTTGACCCGATGCCCGCCGTGGCGCACACCCCCGTCTCGGCCAGCACCGCGTCCATGAGCATCTGGGCGAACGCACGCGCATCCACGTGGTAGAGCGCCAGGTAGGGCGTCGCGTCGATAAAGCACTCGTCGATGGAGTACGGATGAATATCCTCGGGCGACACGTAACGTAAATAGATTGAATAAATGTCGGCCGATACATCCATATAGCGCTGCATGCGCGGCCGCGCCTTAATGTAGTCGATGCCAGGCGGGATCTCAAACACGCGGCAGCGCCCCGGCAACCCAAGCGCCTTGAGCGCCGGAGACACCGCCAAGCAGATGGTTTTCTCCGTGCGATCAGGGTCAGCCACCACAAGGTTCGTCGTGAAGGGATCGAGCCCGCGGTCGGCGCACTCAACGCTTGCATAAAAACTTTTCAGGTCGATGCACAAATACGTACGCTCATCAGCCACGATACCCTCCCTTCGCCAACTTATTAGCTGAACATTTGTTCGCATTAGTATAGCGTGTTTCCGCGACAATCGCAAAAAGAAACCGCCCTTTCGGACGGCTTCTTCACAAGAAGTATGAAAGCTAAAATTACGCCTCCAGCCGCTTCGCGATAGCTAGAATAAAGTCGCGGGTCGAAAGCGTCGTCGGGTTCGGCAGCGTGGTGATGCGCGCGAGGTCGCCCGTCATCTCGCCCGCCTCGATGGTGTCAAGCGTGGCCTTCTCCAAGCGGTCGGCGAACGCCACGAGGTCATCCAGTCCGTCCAGCTCACCGCGCTTGCGCAGCGCGCCCGTCCACGCGAAGATGGTGGCCACCGAGTTCGTGGACGTTTCCTTGCCCTCCAGGTGCTTGTAGTAGTGGCGCTGCACGGTGCCGTGCGCCGCCTCGTACTCATAGTAACCCTGTGGCGACACCAGCACCGACGTCATCATGGCCAGCGAACCAAACGCGCTCGACACCATGTCGCTCATCACGTCGCCATCGTAGTTCTTGCAGGCCCAGATGAAGCCGCCGTCGGCCTTCATCACACGCGCCACTGCGTCATCGATGAGCGTGTAGAAGTACTCGATGCCCGCCGCCTCAAAACGCTCAGCGTATTCGGCGTCGTAAATCTCCTGGAAGATGTCCTTGAAGCGGTGGTCGTACTTCTTGGAGATGGTGTCCTTCGTGGCGAACCAGATGTCCTGCCCCAGGTCAAGCGCGTACTCAAAGCAGCTGCGCGCGAAGCTTTCAATGGAGGCGTCCAGGTTATGCATGCCCTGCGCAATACCGGGGCCGTCGAACTCCTGCACCAGTTCGCGCGTCTCAGTGCCGTCAGCCGCGGTGTACACCAGCTCCACCTTGCCGGGGCCGGGCACGCGCAGCTCGGTGTTCTTGTACACGTCGCCGTACGCGTGACGCGCGATGGTGATGGGTTTCACCCAGTTGCGCACGCACGGCTCGATGCCCTTCACGGTAATAGGCGTGCGGAACACGGTGCCGTCGAGCAGCGCGCGGATGGTGCCGTTCGGGCTCTTCCACATTTGCTTGAGGTCGTACTCGTCCATGCGCGCCGCATTCGGCGTGATGGTGGCGCACTTCACGGCCACGCCCAGGCGCTTGGTGGCCTCGGCGGAATCCACGGTCACCTGGTCGTCGGTGGCGTTGCGATGCTCAAGCCCCAGGTCATAGTACTCGGTCTTGAGGTCGACATACGGGCAGATCAATTCATCTTTAATCATCTGCCAAATAATGCGCGTCATCTCGTCGCCGTCCATCTCCACCAGCGGCGTGGTCATTGCGATCTTCGTCATGGGCATCCTCCGTGTCATGCGTGAACCTGCGTCCCACCCATAATACCCCAGCACCCGACTTCCCCGCCGCCTGTTAACCACACCTTAACGAAAGCGCCGCAACCTGAAGCAAAAGTGCTAAATTCCCAAATCGCGCAATCGCTCCACAAGCTGTTGCACAGTCATAAAGCACCGATCTGATTGCTTGAGTCTCAGGTTTGCATTTACAACCGCGGTATCCACCCTTTTTGGTTTTTCGTCAATAGCCTTCTCCATCCAACGCAAGTCAGATTTCGCACTATCATCGTAAACGGCATCAAATCCCATCTCTTTTCGATATGCAGCAAGTTTTGAATACAGATCCTCTTTCTTCCAGATACCCGTTTGCTCAAAGTGTTGAACAAGAAATGCTTCAAACTGAGGCCTCGTAAAAGCCAGCTTTACCTTATGTGATTCTGCATAATTAAGAAGTTCAGCATAGGAGCACGTCATCCTATCATCGTCGCATACGCTCCAGCATTCGATATCATCCGCGTTAATTCCAAGCTCTTGCACCAATATATCTCGCTCTTCAAGCGTTCGATCAATAAGAGCCTTATGCTGTCCCTTCTCTCCTAAGATATGGATGCCAACATAGCCAGGAATACGATACGAACGCCTCAGTATTTCAAAATACTCCTTTTCAGTTTTTCCTTCGCAACAGATGAGGATTACACGACCCATACACCCTCCTACCCTTCACGAACGAGAGGGATGCCGCCGTACAAACCTTCTCTATAGCGTTTCTCGATTGCTTCTCCTTCGCGAACCCCTCGCTTAGCAAGAGGCGTCACGACAGATTCCTCACGGCTATTTTTTTCAACCAGAATAATATTATCTCTTCCAAGAGAGGTACGCATGATGCTGGTATCATGGCTATTGAAGATGAGATGCGCTCCGTTTTCAGACTTTTCATCAAGAAACAAACCAACAAGAGTTTCAATCAACTTCGGATGCATCGAGGTGCCAAATTCATCAAGGTAGATAATTCCACCTTGTTCAAGAGCTGCGATAATCGGCACAACCGTCTTGAAGAATCGTTGCGTTCCGGCTGATTCTTGATTCCAAAAATCAAGCTCTCGCATGCCTATGATAGATTTTTCATCGTCACGAATCGCATGTACCGTCTTAAACGAAGTTCCTCCCTTGAGCTCCATTCCGCGTTTTACTTCATCGGGAATCGGCAAAGAAGCCAGCAATTCCTCGGGCAAAGGAACGCTTTCAATTTTAATATCCCTAATCGCAAAATCGCATTTGCGAAGCAGTTCGAGCGTTTTCTCTCGTAAACTCTCATTATCTTTAAGCAACTCTACAAACAAAGCACCGCGATCTGTCAAGTCATCTAAATCGACGGCGACATTGTAAAAGAAGTCAAATACTACATTTGCATAAGAATTGTTATCTTCGCGGCCTTTTGTTACAAGAAGCGTTTCATCTCTTGTTTTCGCAAGAAGCCTCTTGCCAAAACCAAATTTGTCCGAAGAGGGACTCATTTCTTTATTTGCTTCGCGACGAAACACTGTTTTCATCTTGTCGGTATGTTCCGACTTTTCTTTGAGCTCCTCAAAGACAATATGAGCGTCATCAAAAGCAAGCGCATATTGAAAAATCCGCCCATCCTGCTCGAATCGTACCGCGAAGCGGCTCGGCTGCCTTGCAGCACTTTCGCGCAATAGAAACGGTTCGTAGGGCAGTTTCCAGTTTGCATCAGCCGAATTGTAGAGGCAAAACCGTATAAGTTCTAATGCTTTTGCGATATTTGATTTACCGCCAGCATTGGGTCCATATATGCCCGTTACGGCGCGCATATCACGCTCGCCAAAAGTCAATGTTTGAGGCGAATAGAACGAGCGGTAATTATCAATTGTGAGTGACAGAAGCGATGACATAACATGTCCTCCTTTTCGTGTAGGAACATGCTAACAAATTTTCTGTTAAACAAGCCTATTTGTTACTTTTTTACATTACAACGATAGTTTACAGAATTTTCTTACAACAGAACTCGCTCCACACGATCATTGCCGCTGCTCGCTTTTCGCCACTAGCAAGTCTAAACTATTAAAAGCCCCATTCGAAACGTACAGACACCGTCGAAAGGAACAACATGGACGAGTTTGGGATGGAAACCAGCGAAGAAATTGCGACGGGTGTCTCTTGTGCGCAGGCGAAAGCGGCTGCGCTGCGCGTGATGTGCGCGCCGGAGCTTGTGAGCAAAGTGTTCCTCGAAGGCGGGCTGGTGCCTTGGGTTCTCAGCGGCAAGGATTCAGGCCGCCTGCACGGTGACATTGACTTTTCGGTGCGACTTGAGGATATGCCAACTGTACGCACATGGCTCAAGCACGAAGCTCTGTACGACCCCAGCCTCGACTCGTGCCGCATACCCTGCAATACCGGCGGCGAAGAATACGGCATCCATGCCTACATCGACGGCGTCCTCGCAAGCTTCTGCCCGTTCTTCTTCCGCGACGGCACACTCGTGCAGCGAAACGCCGAGCAGGCGGCCTTCGCCGGCTACGACGCGTTGCTCGAAGCCACCATTCCCTCTCTCGACGAGGCAGACTTCGTGGAAACGCGCGAGCTCCCCGACGGCACACGCGCTGGCTTTGCCACGCTGGAAGCCTGTCGCGCCGCGAAAGCCGCGAGCGACCGCCCCAAGGATCTTGCCGACATTGCCGAGCTCGACCGCCTCGGTTACGACGAAAAGCGCATGGAACGCGTCGCACAAGCCTTCGCCACCATGACCATCACCTGCCCCGCCCATAGCGAGTAGATCAGCCGGCGCGGCGTGCCGGGGCAGGTGATCTACTCCAAGTACGCGCCGGTTTGGCGGCTCCACAGGTTGGCGTAAGTGCCGCCGGCTTCTATGAGGTCGGCGTGGGGGCCGTCTTCTACCACTTTGCCGCCGTCGAGGACGACGATGCGATCGAGGCTGGCCACCGTGCTGAGGCGGTGAGCCACCACAAGAGCGGTGCGGCCGCGCATGAGGGTGGCGAGCGCGTCTTGCACCAGCTGCTCGCTCTCGGAGTCGAGCGCGCTCGTGGCCTCGTCCAACACGAGCACCGGACAGTCGGCCAAGAGCGCTCGCGCAATGGCAATGCGCTGGCGCTGGCCGCCGGACAGCTTCACGCCACGCTCGCCCGTGACCGTGTCGAAGCCCTGCGGCAGCCGCTCGATGAACTCAAGCGCGTTCGCCTGCCGCGCCGCTTCGCGGATCTGCTCCATCGTGGCATCGGGCCGCCCGTAGGCAATGTTCTCCGCGATGGAGCGGTGGAACAGCAGCGCCTCCTGCGGCACGTAGGCAATCTGGCGACGCAGCGACTGCTGCGTAGTGTCCGCGATATTCTGTCCGTCAACGAGGATGCGCCCTTCTTGAATGTCGGACAAACGCAGCAACAACTTCGTGAGCGTGGTCTTCCCCGCGCCACTCGCGCCCACAATACCCACGCGCTGACCAGCGGGGATGTGCAGATTCAAGTCGTCGAACACCCGCGTGCGCGTGTCGCCGTCGGTGTACCAAAACCCAATGTCCTCGAAGTCGATAGCGCCCTCATGCACCTCAAGATCGGGTGCGCCCGGCTTGTCGTCCACCAGGCGCGGTTCATCCAAAATCACCGTCATGCCACTTGCGTCGCCGAATGCGCGGTTGAAGCGTTGCAAGCCGTTGTTGATGAAGTTGAACTGGTTCGTCACCGTGTAGGTGTAGGTGAACATCACCACCAGCGTACCCGGCGTGATGCCGTACCACGCGTTGCCGCCTGCAATAAACACGGCCACCACACTCATGATGGCAATGGTGATGCACGCCGTCACAATTCCGCGCGTGAGCGACGCCCACATGCGCTTCGAGTCGCGCGCCACCACCTCGCGGTTGGCCTGGTCAAACAGGCTGCGCTCGTAGTCTTCGCGACCGTAGGTTTTCACGGCCAGAATGTTCGCCACCGAATCGGACAGTTCGCCAGACAGCTGGTTCTGCGCGCTCGCCGCCTGCTCATTCAGGTGCAAAATGCGCTTGTACATATAGTAGGAGACGCCCGCGTACACTGCCAGCAGCACCATGAGGATGGCCACGTACACCGGCACGCGGGGCGCCAGGATGGCGCACGTGAACACCACCGAGCAAATGACCGGCAGAAACGGGAACGTGATGGTTTCCAGCAGCAGCTGATACGCGCTCATGAACTTGGTGGTTTGGCTCACCAGCGTGCCGCCGAAACGGTTGGAGTGAAACGACATCGACTGGTTCGACAGCGCATCGAACGACATGGTAGCCAAGTCGTAGGATGCCGCAATCTGGAGCCGATACATCGTGTAGTCCTGCAGCTTGCTGGCCGCCTGACCAGCCACGTTGATGCCAATGAGCGCCGCAATGTAGGGCCCGAACACCGTAAACACCTCATCGGGCGCCACCGACCCCGCGCTCACGCGGTCCACCACGAGGCTCATCACATAGGGGTTGCCATACGACAGCAGCGCCACGAAGAAGAACGTGGACGCCATCAGGGCCACAAACAGCCCCAAATGCCGGCGCGTAACCAGCCAAAAGTAATGAAGCGTGCGACGCGTGGTGGACGCGCGAGCTGAACGTGACATGCGGGGTTCCTTTCTTCTTGCTCGCCCCCGATTATGCCACAGTCGTCAAGCGCGCCCGACGGACGTAGGGCAAGGGTTCTGCTCTTGCCCTACGGCCACAACCCACACATTACGCGCGCTAGCGCTTCCCCTCTTCGTCTTCGTCCTCGTTGCCAAGCTTTTTCGCCGCGGCCTTTTGTTCCTCGTTGAAGCGGTCGGCGCTCAGCTTCTCGGCGTAGGTCGCCTTCTTGAACTCGGTCGGCTCGTTGATAACCACCTGCGGGAACGGAATGCTGATGTCGTGTTTGTCGAACAGCAGCTTCATCTCGCGCTTCAGGTCGCGCTCAAGCTGGATGCGATCCTTCTCGGAGCATTGCACCAAAATGCGGATGCTCACACTGTTGTCGCCAAGTGCCACCACACCCTTGTAGAACGGGCCATCGATAATGGCAGGCAGACGCTTGCGGATGTTCGGCAGCTCTTCGGCCAGGATGTTCTCCACGCGCTCGAGCGATTCGCCGTACTCGATGCCCACGTCGCAGAACGCGTACGACGTTTCCTTTGTCATGTTGATGACGTTGCTGATGTCACTGTTGCGAATGACCTTGATGTTCTGCGCGCCGTCCTCCACCTTCGTGGTGCGCACGCCAATTTCCACCACAGTGCCGCGCCAATCGCCCACCATGATGATGTCGCCCACGCGGAACTCGCCCTCAAAGATGATGAACAGGCCAGACAGTATGTCCGCCACCAGCTCTTTCGCGCCGAAGCTGATCGCGATGGACAGAATGCCGGCGCTGGCCAGAAGCGTGGTGGTGTCCACGCCCACCAGCATGAGGCAGTAGTACACCATGCCGATGATGGTGGCGTATTTGATGAAGCTGCCCAAGAGGCGGCACACCGTTTCGCCGCGCGCGCCCAGCACGCTCGCCAGCAGGCCCAACACCTTGCGCAGCACCGCAACAGCCGTCAGCGCCACGCAAATAAACATGATGCACGCCGTAATGGCGAACACGTTCAGGCCGCGCTCCCATTCGCCGCCCAGGATGTAGGAGAAGATGGACGAGCTGCCGAAGATGCGGTCTTGGAACACCACGGCCACGCACACGGCCACCACCGAAACAGCTACCAGCCACTTCACGATGGTTGCGGTCTTTTGCTCGGCGGTCTTCTCGTGCCACTTGAACGACTTCGCAATCCAACGGCTGGCCGCCGACTCGGTCTTGGCGGTGCGTCCGCTCGGCATGGTGACGTCGAACATGCGCGAGTCTTCCTCTTCGCCGCTGGCGCCTGCGCTCGCCGCGTCCGTGCTCGCGCTCGCGTCCGCGCTCGCCACGCCCGCGTCCACCGCAGCTGCAGCCGCAGCCGTCGCGCCCTCGCGTTTGCGCACGTCAAACGCCAATAGGAAGAAAATCACCACGAGGCACACCGCCGCTACGCCACCCGTAGCCAACGTAAGCGGCACGCGCTCAGCCATGAGCTCGCCTTCGGTGCCCGCCACGAACAGGTAGTAGTCGCCCGTTTCCACCGCCGAGGCGTAGTAGGTTGCGCCGTCGATGGTCAGGTAGTCACAGTACCCATCCTTCAACTGGCCTTCCGTCATGCCGTGCTCCAAAACCGGCTTGCCCGCCAGGCGCTCATCGGGGAAGTATGCGAACGTTTTGTCGGCCTTGTTCACCGCGAAGGCGAAGCCATCCGCGCCCGCCTTCACGCCGTCGAGCACGCTTCCTATCTGCACGCTTTCAAGCATACTTTCAAGGCGCGTCGGGCGGATGCCAATCTGCACGAGGCCGTTCACAGTGCCCTTGTCGTCGTGCAGCGACACACCAATATACTGGCGCAGCTCGCCGGAAATCTCGTCGGTCTGCGGCTTCTGCACCACCGAGTCGACCCCCTGCAGCAGCTTCCTGAACTCGAACGACTGGTCGGCAGGGTCTTCACTCAGCGTGAAGTTCGCATACGAGGAATTCGTTGCCGTCAGCGCACCGGTAGCGTCCAGCACGTACACGTACTGGATTTGCAGCACGTCAGCGAGGCGCTGCAAGTCTTCGCGGTTCGCCAGCCCCGGATTGTGGTCAAGCACGTAGCCGGCCACGCGCGCCTTGCTCAGGTAGCGCTCGCTGTACTGGTTCGTAAGCGCGTCCATGCGGTCGGTCGCGCGCTGGATGGTTTCTTCCACCTCTGCGGCGCGCTCGTCGTTCGCCACCGACTCAGACGACAGCGCAAACAGCGTCTGCATGTAGAACGACACACCCAAAATGGCGATGAAGCCCACAAACGAGAACACCGCCGCCTTGCGGCCGATGGTTTTGTTATAACGCAAGGGCCCCACGGCGCGGAAGTCCGCCGGGTCGTGGCCGCGCCGCTCGTCCTCGCGCATGACGAAGATGCCGTACATAATAACCACGGTCATCACCGCGAAGAAGATGAACAGGATCACGCCCACGGTGATGTTGCGCGTAGCAGCCAAGTCGCCTTCGGGCACGGCGGCTACGTAGTAGGTGTCGTCGATCTTGGTCACGCCAGCGTAGAGCCGCTCGCCACTCAGCGTTATCTCGGAGAACGCGCCGTCTTCGAGGGCCGCCACGTCGATGCCGGCCTCAAGCGCGTCGGCACCCACGAGGCGGGTGTCGGGGTGGTATTCAATGAGGTAGTCCTTGGCCGACACGGCGAACATGAAGCCTTGCTCGCCGATGGTAATGTGCTTGAGTGCGCTTGCGGTTGAGCCCGTTTCCGCAATGAGTTCGCGCAGTTCAGCGGGGTGCTGCTCAATAACTACCATCGTGTTGTCGTCGATGCGCGCGGCGTAGTAGCGCATGAGCCAGTCTTGCTCAGGCAGTTCCACCTCCACAGGAAGCGACGCCGCGCCGCCATCAAACACGGTGCGCAGCTCGTTGAAGCGCGAGTACGTAAAGTTCGCCTTCGTGTCCTGCGCCTTCGCCACCACCGCGCCATCGCGGCTTACCACCAGCACGTTGTCCACGCCGAGCAGATCTTTATACTCCACCATCTTCGCGTCGGCGGCCTCAAAGCCGGCATTGTTGTTCGCCATGAACGCCACACTTGCGGCTTTCGACTGGAAGATGGCGTCATGGGTTTCGGTGTTCTGCGTGGCGCTTTCGTCGGCCGTCGCCAGAAGGTCGGGCAGCGCCGCGGCTTCCTGGCGCATCTCCTGCGTGTAACTGTCAATGGACAGGTTGCTTTGCAGCGTGAACAACAGCCCCGCCATGCAGGCCATGCTTGCGGCCGCCACTGCCACCAGGACGGCTATCTTGATTTTGAGTTTCGTCGACATCCGTCCCCCTCTAGTTCCACTTGTCAATGAGGCGCGCCACCGTGCCGTCGTCCAGCATGACCTGCACGGCCTCGGCCACCGGCTGGCTCAAGGCCGAGCCCTTCTGCGTGGCAACGGCGTAACTCTGGGTATCAATCTGGAAGTCAAGCAGGCTGCGGTCGAAGTCGTTGAACGTGTTCGCAAGGCTTGCGTCCATGCATGCCGCATCGATGGAGCCTTCCTCCAAGCGGTCGCTCAGCTCCTGGTAAGAGGGCACCTGCACCAGATGGAACGTGTCGAAGCGCACGTCGGAGTTGTCCGCGTTGGCCTCAAGCGCCTCACCGTTCGTGAAGCCCGCCTCTGTGAGTTTGATAACCAGCTGCGGCGCCGTATTCGAGCCAGACATAGTGCCGAAGGTGCGGCCTTTCAACCCATCAAGGCTGGTGATGAGCGAGCTGTCCTCCACCATGATGACGGAGCGGTCCTCGTAATAGACCGGGGAGAAGTCGAAGTTCTTCTGGCGCGATTCGGACACGGAGTAGCACGCCACGAGGCAATCCACCTCGCCGTTCAGAAGCATATCCTTGCGCGTTTCGGGCAGCACGTCCACGAACTCCACGTCGGCGTAACCAAGGCGGCGCGCCAGCTCTTCGGCCAGGTCAATCTCAAGACCGTAGTGCTTGTTGGTGTCCTTGTTCAGGTAGCCGAAGCCCACCACGTCACTGCGCACACCCACGCGCAAAGTGCCCTCGCCAGACGCTGCGGGCGCACCGCTGCCGCCTGCGCACCCCGCAAGCGCCGCCAGCGCGCAGGTCAGCGCCACCGCCGCAAGCGCCCACACCGCACGCCTTCCCCACCGTGCCTTTGCCATCCGTCTTCTCCTCTTCGACGTCACACCCTCAAACGAGCGCACACCACTACAAGGCGCACGCCCTCAAAAGGAAAAGTATGGCAAACGAAAAGACCGAAGCCCCCGACACCCACCAGGTTCAATCGATAATTGACCGGTTGACAGCAAGGGCAACGAGCGGACAGTGGACGCAGCCGGGCGTTACCCCGGTTAATCCTCAACGTTCCGACTCTCTTCAATCAATAGGCCTCTACAACTCTTCGAAGAAGCCTACGCGGTAGTTTATGAATACGGCTTCACCTTCTTCTTGGGTGGCGTCAAGGTCCACGTCGGCGACGATGGCAAAGTCGTGGTCGGCTTCGGGGTCGCTGAAGATTTGGCGAACATGCCACACGTGGTCGGTGCGCTCGTCGGACTCGTCGATGGACAGGTACGCCATCGAGCGCGCGTCGGCATCAATGGCAATGTTTTCGTGCGCCTCGTAGTACGCGTCGAGCGCCCGCTGCCAGCGCGGCTCACCGCAGCCCCAGTCGGCATCAAGGCGACCCAACTCATCCACGCGACCTTGCGAAGCCAGTCGCACGCGCGCGAACAGGGCATTCCGCACGAGCACCGTGAGGCCGCGGCGGTCGGCCACCACCTCGTCGCCAGCCGCAGGTGGCGCGGCGTCGAACATCGAGCCTGCATTCTCCCACTCGTCCACCAGGCTTGAATCTACCGAGCGCACGAGGAAGCCCAGCCACGACACAATGTCTTGCAGCCGCTCGTCGCGCCGTTCGGCCGGCACCGTGCGGTCGAGCACGCGGTAGGCATCGGCCAGGTAGCGCAGCAGCGTGCCCTCTGAGCGCGCAATTTTGTAACGACCCACGTACGTCTTGAAGTCCGACGCGGTCTCCACCATATCGCGCACCACCGACTTGGGCGCCAGCTCGAAGTCGCGCGCCCACGGTACCTCCTGGCAGTACCGCTCAAACGCCGCCTGCAGCAGGTCCTCCAGGGGGCGCGGGTACGTGATCTCGGCCAGACGCTCAATCCGCTCGTCGTACTCCACATCGTCGGCCTTCATCTCGGCCATCGCCTTGTCGCGCGCGATGCGCTCCTGCGCGCGCAGCACCTGGCGCGGGTCCTCCAGTGTGGCCTCCGCCATGGAGATGACATCGAGCGCGTAGTCTTCGTCCTCGGGGTCAAGCAGCTCCAACGCCGCCAGTAAAAATGGCGAAAGCGGCTGGTCAAGCGCGAAGTCCTCAGGCAAGTCCACCGTGGTCACGTACTCCACGGTGCCGTCCTCGGCTTCCAACCGCTCCACCACATCCGCGTCAATGAGCGTCTGGAATATCTCGTCGGCGCGCAGGTAAAGCGCCGCCTTCTCTTCGTCAGTCTGCGCCGAGTCGGCTATGAGCGTACGCACGCGCGTGTACGCGTCGCCACCCTGCACCACTTCAGAAAGCACCATCGAATGCGTGATGCGCATGCGCGGCTTCAGCGTTTCAGGCACGGCTTCAATCAGGCGCTCGAAGGTCTGCTTGTTCCAGGTGACGAAGCCCTCGGGCGGCTGCTTCTTCTTGATTTTGCGCAGCTTCTTGGGGTCGTCGCCCGCCTTCGCAATGAGTTTCGCGTTCTCGATGTCGTGCTCGGGCGCGAGGGCCATCACCATACCCTCGGTGTCGAAGCCACTTCGTCCTGCCCGCCCGACAATCTGGTGAAACTCGCGGGCGCGCAAACGCCGCATCTTGCGTCCGTCGAACTTCGTAAGCGCGGTCAGCACCACCGTGTGGATGGGCACATTGATACCCACGCCCAGCGTGTCGGTACCGCAAATCACCGGCAGAAGCCCCTGCTGAGCAAGCTTTTCCACCAACAGCCGATAGCGCGGCAGCATGCCCGCATGGTGCACGCCCACACCGCTCAGCAACAGGCGCTTAAGCGTTTTGCCGAACGCCGTGGTGAAGCGCGTGCCCTTTACATATTCCTTGATTTCCTCGCGCTGCTCCTTCGACGCCACGCCAAAACTTGAGAGCGACTGCGCCGTAGCCAGCGCTGCATCCTGCGAGAAGTGCACCAGGTAGAGCGGCGCCTCGCCCTTGCGCAGCGCCAGCTCCACCGTGCCTTCAAGCGGCATTTCCACGTACTCGTAGGCAAGCGGCACCGGGCGCGGCGCGTCGGCAATCACGTCCACATCGCGGCCCGTGCGCTCACTGAGCGAGGCCGCAATGTTCGACACGTCACCAAGCGTGGCGCTCATCAGCAGAAACTGCGTCTTCGGCAGCGTGAGCAGCGGCACCTGCCACGCCCAGCCGCGGTCGTAGTCGCCGTAGTAGTGGAATTCGTCCATGGCCACGCACCCCACGTCGGCGTGCTCGCCCTCGCGCAGCGCCTGGTTCGCGAGAATCTCGGCCGTGCAGCACACCACGGGTGCGCCCGCGTTGATGTGCGCGTCGCCCGTCACCATGCCCACGTTCTCACGCCCCAGCACGTCCACCAGGTCAAAGAACTTTTCGCTCACCAGCGCCTTGATGGGCGCCGTGTAGTAGGAGCGCTGCCCGGTGGCCATTGCCATGAAGCAGAGGCCGAGTGCCACCATAGACTTGCCGGAGCCGGTGGGCGTACCCAAAATTACGTGGTCGCCCATCATGAGCGCCATGAGCGCTTCCTCCTGGTGAGGCCACAATTCTATGCCGCGCGCCGCCGTCCATTCGAGGAAGCGGTCGAGCGCCGCCTCGGCATCAAGCCACGGCTCGGGTTCGGGTGCGTCGTCGTCTTCAGGCTCCCACCACGTGGGCGAAAGCCGGCCGAGTGATCCGGGCTCAAAAGCCCCTTCCGCAGAAGCGTCCGCGGGAATTTCGTCATCATGTTCCATGACCACCAGTCTAGGGGATGGGGCCGCCGGGCGCCAGTGCCAACACGGCCCCTCGTCGAATCACCAGGAACGGCACGATGCTGTAATAAAAGTGCCCTACCAACCAGGTTTTCCGTAGGGCAAGGGCTCTGCCCTTGCCGTCAACCACGTCTAACCTGCAGGTTTATCAATGTTGAGCGGCAAGGGTAGAACCCTTGCCCTACGGAAAACCCACAAAGAGCCGAACTTTGTTACAGACCCTTCGTGCGCACCACCGGCCGCGAAGGCTCCGCTACAAAGGCAGCGCCAACTGCTCGGGTTCACCAGTGGGAGGCCACCGATGGTGGGCCAGGTCAATGGCCCCATCCTCCAAGAATGCGACACCCTCTGCTTCCAAGAGCGCCCGTTGTTTGTCCTTGCCGCCAAACGCATAGGTCGGTGCCAAGGTACCCTGCGCGTTCACAATGCGATGACACGGCAGGTTCCACGCGCGCTGTACGCGACTCATCGCCAGGCCCACTTCGCGCGCGGCCTTGGGATACCCCGCCAACTCGGCAATGGTTCCATAGGTGCACACCGAGCCAGCGGGAACATTTTTCACCTGGTCATACACGCACTCGAAGAACACTTCGTCCATTTCAATGAGGCCCGCGCCAACACGCTCACGCTCTTCCATCACACGCCTCCGTCACTTCACGCGGCTCCGCTACGCCAGCTCCCTTTTGATGGCCGCTAGCAGGTCATCGTAGCTTTCAAACGCCGACAAGTCAGGGTTTTCAGCCTTAATGGAATCGGGGCTGCGGAACAAAAAGCCCGCCTTGCTCGCGCGGATCATGCCCAGGTCGTTGTGGCTATCCCCCGCCGCGATGGTGTCAAACCCGCATGACTGCAACGCGCGTACCGTCGTCAGCTTCGACTCGGGGCAGCGCATGCGAAAGCCGATAATGGCACCATCCTCAGCCACCTCAAGTTCGTTGCAGAACAGCGTCGGCCACCCCAGCTTCTCCATCAAAGGCTTCGCGAACTGGGTAAACGTATCGCTAATGATGATGGTTTGAGTCGTGGCGCGCAGTTCGTCTAAGAACTCACGCGCCCCGGGCAAGGGGTCGATGGTGGCAATAGTGCGCTGAATTTCCGCAAGCCCCAGCCCATGCTCGCGCAGCACGTTCAAGCGCCAGTCCATGAGCTTGCCGTAATCAGGCTCGTCGCGCGTCGTCCGCGTCAGCTCCGGAATCCCGCTCGCCTCAGCAAACGCAATCCAAATCTCCGGAACCAGTACACCCTCCAAATCCAAACACGCTACATACATCAACCCTCTCCCTTCAAGCGTTAGCCGCGCCTTCTGCGAACTGGCCGCATTCCCGCATATAATACCTGGAATCAACGAGCCGCGCCCGTCGCAACGTTTTGTTTCTTTACGGCAGGCGCAGCCGCATGGTTCAATGGCAGCGTCCGCCCGCCGATGAAAGGATTCACCATGAGTGTTGGAGACGTGCTCGTCCGCATCCGCAAGGAGCAGGGCCTCACGCAAGACGACCTCGCGCGCAAGCTGTTCGTCACTCGCCAGGCCGTATCACGCTGGGAAAACGGCGAAACCTCGCCGAGCATCGACATGTGCAAGCTCATTGCTGCCACCTGCGACGTTCCCGTTGTCGAACTTTTGGAAATGCCGGACGCGCCCTACTGCCAAAGCTGCGGCATGCCATTTTTCAAGCAGGAAGATCACGGCACCGAGGCTGACGGCGCACGGTCCGAAGAATTTTGCTCCTGGTGCTACAACGACGGCGCATTTATTGAAGACGAATCGCTCGAGGAACTCATCGAGCGCTGCGCCCCCGGCATGGCCGAAACCTGCCACATTACCACCGACGAAGCCGTCTCCTTCATGGGAGCTGTCCTTCCCACCCTCAAACGCTGGAAATAGCTGCGCGAAAGAATCCGCCTGAAAAAAACAAGGGCCCCGCGCGTTGGTTTGTGCGGGGCCCTGTTAGTTCTAGTCGCGGGTGAGTTTGCGGTGGACGCGGTGGGGTTTGGCGGCTTCTTCGCCCAGGCGTTCGATGCGGTTCTTCTGGTAGTCGTCGAAGTTGCCCTCGAACCAGTACCAGTTGCCCGGGTTCTCGTCAGTACCTTCCCACGCCAGGATGTGCGTGGCAATGCGGTCGAGGAACCAGCGGTCGTGGCTGGTCACCACCACGCAGCCCGGGAACGCCATCAGGGCCTCTTCCAAGCTTTCCAGCGTTTCCACGTCGAGGTCGTTCGTGGGCTCGTCAAGCAACAGCAGGTTGCCACCCTGCTTGAGCGTGAGCGCCAAATTCAGGCGGTTGCGCTCGCCGCCCGACAGCACGCCAGCAGGTTTCTGCTGGTCGGGGCCCTTGAAGCCGAAGCTGGCCACGTAGGCGCGGCTGGGGATTTCGCTCTCCCCCACCTTCATGTAGTCCAGGCCATCCGACACCACTTCCCACACGTTTTTGTCCGGATCAATGCCTGAACGGTTCTGATCAACGTAGGAAATCTGCACGGTCTCGCCGATGGAAAGCTCGCCGCCCGTGAGTGGCTCAAGCCCCACAATAGCCTTGAACAACGTGGACTTGCCCACGCCGTTCGGGCCGATCACGCCCACAATGCCACCCTGCGGCAGCGTGAAGGACAAGTCATCAATCAGCACGCGGTCACCGAAGCACTTGCGCAAATGCGAGGCCTCAATCACCTTCGCGCCCAAGCGCGGCGGCACGGGAATCTGAATGTCGGATACGCTCGTCTTCTCGAAGGAGCGCGCCTCGGCCGCCATCTGTTCGAAGCGCTCGAGGCGGGCCTTGCTCTTGGCCTGGCGCGCCTTCGGGCTCGAACGCACCCACTCCAACTCCGAACGCAGGCGCTTCGCCAGCTTCTCTTCGCGCTGACCTTGGCCCTCCAGACGCGCGGCCTTCGTCTCCAGGTAGGTGGAGTAATTGCCCTTGTAGGGGTAGAGGTGCCCGCGGTCCACCTCGCAAATCCACTCGGCCACGTTGTCCAGGAAGTAACGGTCGTGCGTGACGGCCAGCACGGCGCCCGGGTAGCGGCGCAGGAACTGCTCAAGCCAGAGCACGCTTTCCGCATCCAGGTGGTTCGTTGGCTCGTCGAGCAGCAGCAGGTCGGGTGCCTCCAGCAGCAGGCGGCACAACGCCACGCGACGGCGCTCGCCACCGGAAAGCACGTTCACCGGCATGTCGGGGTCGGGACACTGCAGCGCGTCCATAGCCTGCGAAAGCTGGCTGTCGAGGTCCCACCCGTTTGCGGCGTCGATGGCATCTTGCAGCTCGCCCATCTCGGCCATGAGCGCGTCAAAATCGGCATCGGGCTCGGCCATCTCTGCACCGATGGCGTTGAAGCGGTCGATCTTGGCCTTGAGCTCGCCAAACGCCAGCTCGATGTTCTCAAGCACCGTCTTATCTTCCTCAAGCGGCGGCTCCTGCTGCAGGATGCCCACGGTGTAGCCGGGCGTGAGGCGCGCCTCGCCGTTCGAGACTTCCTCAAGGCCCGCCATCAGTTTGAGCAGCGTCGACTTGCCCATGCCGTTCGGGCCCACCACGCCAATCTTCGCGCCGGGATAAAACGACAGCGACACATCGTCAAGAATAACCTTGTCGCCATGCGCCTTGCGCGCCTGATACATTTGGTAGATAAACTCAGCCATGGTGCTCCTGTTCCTTATGCTTGAAAGCCGTGTGTCGGCTATTGTCTCATACGGGTTCACTCAGGGAAAGCGCCCGCACCGGCGCGCGGCAGCCCTCCCGCGCAGGCGAACCCGCTAGCGGTTCTCAATGCTGCCGATGTTCTTCAGTTGGATGGAAATCAGTCCGTTCGGCGCACTGGCGAACTCGATGAATTCGGGGTTCTCGCCCAGTTCAGCCGGGAAGGTCACCTCGATGCCCGTATCGGTGCGAATCTTGTGGTGCTTCGCCACGCGCTTTGCGACGGTCTTTTCCACCACCAGGCGCTCGGGTAGCGCCTCTTCGGCCAGCGCTTCTTCAAAGCGCTTCTGCAAGGGCCCGTCGTCGAACACCTCTTCGCCCAGCTCCCACGGGGCCAGTTCCTCGGATTCCTCCACGGCCTCACTCACGTACGCCTTGGCCTTCGACACCGCCACCGCCGAGTTGGCGCCGTACTCTTCGGCGACCTCTTCCACGATGCGCGCTACTGTGTCGAACACCTCTTTGCTCGATGCTTCCATGGAGCATTGCAAAAGGCCATCGGGAATGAGCCAGCGCTCTTCGCCGGCGATGGTGCGCGCCTTGTCGCAAAACGACACAGCCAGCGTGCGCGACTCCACCACGGCAAACGACTGCACCTTTTGCGAGGGATTCGGCAGAATGGCGTGATGGCGGGCCACGTCAACGCACGTGCCGCCGCTCTCGCCCTGACCGATCTCGTGCATATACGCCTGCCGGCTTTCCAGCAACATGAAAGCGAAGTAGCGCTTGCCGCGCCCTTCGTAGGCGGCGGCCGCTTCCTCTTCGGTCAGCTCGGTGACGACGGTTTCGGGTTCGTCTTCGAAGTCGACCACCAGAAGGTCGGTGGAGGGAGTCTTTTCCATGCGGCCCAGTTCACCGGCAATGAACTCAGCAATCTGCGTCGACAACCCCACGAAGTCGCGCTCGCCGCGGAAATACCCACGCAGCTCTTCGGCGAACAGGCTATCGTCGGCGAACGACCCGCGCTTGCTGTCCAGGTTGTTGAGCGCCTTTTTCGCGTGGCCCATCACATAGCGCTTCGCGTTTTTGCTCGAAAGGTCCAGTTCCTCTTGCGCGTACACATTCACGCACGAAACGAAGTCGAAAACGTGCAGTATTGCGTGGTTAATCTTCATGATGCCGGTATCACCGCCGTGTTCTCCCGAAGGTTCTTCTGCGAACGATCAGGATACCTGAGATCAGCGCGATACACCGCCAAAGCCTGAAGAAATCCGCACACTGCGCGGCGCAAAGGCGGGTCGTGCGGCTTGCGGTGCGCGACGGCCACCCACGCATTCCCCAAAGAGCGCGCCCCCTATCACCAGCGCAGCGCCAAGCATCTGCGTAGGACCAGCCGCTTCACCCAGCAGCAACACGGACAACACCACGGCCGCAAGCGGCTCCAGATAGCCGCAGAGCGCCACCGACTGAATCGAAAGCTTGCCCATGGCTGAGAAGTACCAGTAGAACCCGAGCGCCGTGTTCACCAACCCCAGCATGAGAAGGGGTGCCCAATCGCCAGGCGCAATCGCGAACGAGAGGCCGCCCTGAGCCCCCAACGCCACCGCGCTCACCAAAAAGGCCGACGTCATTTGCACGGCCGAGCCCTCCAGCCCGCCAATGCCCACGGCCTTCTTGTTGAAGATCACCATGACGGCAAAGAGCACCGCCGCCACGCCGCCGAACACGAGACCACGCACGTCGCCGCCGCTTTGCAGCGCACGACCGCTGACCAGCGCCACGCCACAGAGTACCGCCGCGAAGCCCATCACCTTCTGCTTCGTCAGGCGCTCACCAAACAGCAACGGCGAAAGCGCCATCACAATAACCGGCCCGCAGTAGTAGGCAAGCGACGCCACCCCTACGCCCACCAGCCGATATGCTTCATAGAGAAAGAGCCAACTCGCCCCGAGTGCCGCACCCGACACCACCAAGCACACAAGGGAGCGACGGTTGTGTAAGAAGGACGTCCCCCGGCGAGCAAGCAGCAGAACCGTGCCCAGCGCGAGCGCACCCATCAGTGTACGCATGAGCACAATCTGGCCGCTGGCCAGGCCAATCTGGCTTGCCACAATGCCGTTGGAACCAAACAGCAGCAACGAGGCCACATAGGTAATGTAGGCGCTCTTCATCGCCGGCTCCCCTCGCCGCACGCGCCTTCGTATGTCGCTTGTGCTTTGCGCGCCTCTGCGCTGTACGCGTTCATCGCTGCTCTGCGCCTTTCTTCCTATTTTGCGTCAGAAAGCAGTATGCGCCGGATTTGTTGATTACAAAAGCGAATATTTATCATACTATGTATGAGTAATCCGAATACTGCCAGGAGGAGCCATGGATGGAGGAATACAGAAGCTCGCCGCCTTCGTCAAAACGGCTGAATGCGGCAGTTTCACGAAGGCGGCTGAGGCGCTGTCGTACTCGCAATCGGGTATCAGCCGCATGGTTGCCGACCTCGAGCACGAATGGGGTGTGTCGCTTTTGGAGCGCGGTCGCGGCGGCGTGCGGCTCACTTCGGACGGACTGCGCCTGCTTCCGCACGTCGAAGCGGTGTATGCTGCCCATGGCGAACTCAAGCGCCGCGTCGACGAGCTGAATGGCCTTGAGGCAGGCCTCATCCGCATCGGCACGTTCTCCAGCGTGGCTACGCATTGGTTGCCCAACGTGGTGAAGGCCTTCCAGAAAGACCATCCGCGCATCGACTACGAACTGCTCATTGGTGAATACGCTGAAATTGAAGAGTGGATTGCCAAGGGGCGCGTGGACTGCGGCTTCCTGAGGCTTCCCGCCTCCGCCGACCTGGACGTTTTGCCGCTCGGTGGCGATGAGTTGGTAGCCGTGTTGCCACTCGGCCACCCGTTATCCACGCGCGACACCGTCCCTTTGGCTGAACTCTGCGCCGAGCCCTTTATGCTTCTGGAGCGCGGCACGAAAGCCGAGGTGTCGGAACTCTTGGAGCGCTACGATGTCAAACCAAACGTCCACTTCACCACCTGGGACGACTACGCAATCATGTCCATGGTGGAAAGCGGCCTTGGTGTGGGCATTCTGCCGCGCCTCATCTTGAAGCGCGCGCCCTACCGTATTGTTACGCGCAGCCTTGACGTGGAGGCGCGCCGTGCCATTGGCATTGCGCTGCGCGACCGCAAAAGCGCCTCGGTTGCCGTTAAAACCTTCCTCGACTACCTGCCGTATCGCCTCGGCGATGCCTTCGGCGGGAACCGGGGGCTGTAAGCCGCCCGCACCGGCGATGCGCGCCCACAAAAAAGCGTGCGGGCTCGTTGGAACCCGCACGCCGCTACAACTCTTTCCGTTGGAGCCGACCGGCCCCGCGCCTTACTTTCAACCAGTGAGGCGATACTCGCGCGCAAGATCGGCCGCCTTCGCCCGCTGGCCATTCTCGTTAAAGCGCCACCGCTCAAACACCACCGCCCCGCCACCAGCAAAGACATCGTACACGCCATCGAACTCAATGTGCGCACACGTGAAAGCGCCATCCAGGGAGGTGAAGTACGTGGCGGCACTTTCGTTAAACGCACCATCGTCGAACACGTACACGCGCGCCGTCTTGCCGCGTCCGCCCGTCGGCACGAGCAGCGTACCGCCGCCAGCGAATTCCACGGGCAGACCACGCCCGCCAAAAACAACATTCCCCACGGCATGTTCGGGCTGGAACCGCCCTAGCCAATCCTTGCGCGCGAGCTTCGCCCACGCAGCCCAGGCCCGCGTGAAGCGCAGAGAATCGTCCTCGTACAGCGCGTCGAAGAAAGCGCGATAGTCGTTCGCGGCCTCAAGATGCGCGCGAAATTCCGGACGCACATTACCGCCCAGCGCCGCCAACGACATCACCTGGCGACATTGCGCTCGGCGTTCGCCCTCAAGCTCATCTATCTGCCGCTTCAATTCTTGGTAATCCATGGTGTCTTCCCCCTCCGTTTCCCCTGATCGGTGGCGTCTTAGCGCAGCGGCGGCTGCCCGTACGGAGGCTGCTGCCCCGGCCCACCAAAGCTGCCAACGGCACCCGCCAACTCAAAGGGCATAGGGTCATCCTGCCCACGCCACGCCGGCACGTCGAACTGGCGCGTCCAGTACCCCAACGCACGGGTGATCATAGCAGTAATAAACACCGTCATCACCGACGAGGCAAAGCCCGCCAGCAGCGCCAGGATAACCGCAACCCCGCCGATGGTGAAGATCATACCCATAATAGCCGCACCCGGATGGTTTGCGTTGATGTTCAGGTTGCCTCCGGTTGCAATGAAGCCAACCAGCATCCCTACGACCACTACCACTATGATAAAAATGGTCACCGCCACCGACAAGAAGAACATCAGCAGCACCGCCATCCCCAAAATACGCAGCATGCCGTTAAAGTCGCGCCTCAGCATGCTCCACAAGCGACCCAACTGAAAACCCGCCGAGAGTCGTCCGTAAATGCTCATGCGCATGGACCCCGCCCAGAAAAACAGCACGGCGAACAGCATGGCCGCCAGCGAAAGCGCGAAGAGCACGAGCCCCACCACGCCCGAGGCCATACCAAACGGGAAGGAGAAGTGGCCGCCGTAGTGCCAGCCCCACGCGGAACTGCCCGTCAGCATCATGGCAACCACATCCACAAGCCAGGGTGCAAGTGAACACACCAGCCCAATAACCATCACAAAGAACCCGCGGCTGTACAGCCGGCCATCCTCGTTACCAAACACATGCGCAGGCAAGGGTGCATGAACGCCCCACGCAATATCACGCCCCCACCCATAGAGGTAGCCGTACACCACAATCCAACCAAAGATAGGTATAAGACTAACCAGGCCCAGCACCACCAACTTGCCAAACCACCCAGGCGAGTTTTTAATATCCTGCCACGCCGCGTTGAAATATCCCATCGGTACGGTCTCCCCCTTCAAAGCCACCGCAAAAATTCTTGCAACAGCATACGACAATCCAAGAATTTCACTATAGGCGAACGTCACCGCGCGCATACGTTTCGTTGCCATTCCGTCAGCGTTTCGTAGATTCAACAGATGCATGAGCAACTTGAAATTTCCAAGTCCGACCAATTCGCGCGCAGCGCGAAAACTATCTCACTGGTTGGCGTAGTAAAACAGCGAGGCTCCTCGATGCCCGAGAAAGTAAAACGCCCCCAGGTGGAGGCGTTTTGTAAAACAGGTCGTTCGTAGAGTCAGCGAGGGGTGCGCTGGTGCCCGAGATTGCCCCGCCGCGCGCCCGAGCGTGCTTCGCACGTGAGGGTAAGCGCACAAGGGGCAAGATCGGGTGCCAGCGCACCCCGCAGCGTCGAACAATTCCGGCGGCCGTGAGGCCGCCGGAACCAGATTACTTAAGGGTGACAGCAGCGCCAGCCTCTTCGAGCTTGGCCTTGATTTCCTCAGCCTTGTCCTTGGCAACGCCTTCCTGGATCGGCTTCGGAGCGCCCTCGACCACTTCCTTGGCCTCCTTCAGGCCCAGGCCGGTGATCTCGCGGACAACCTTGATGACGGCGATCTTGTTGTCGCCGAAGCCCTCGAGCACGACGTCGAAGTCAGACTTCTCCTCGGCGGCAGCGCCACCCTCAGCAGGAGCAGCAGCAGCCACGGCCACGGGAGCGGCAGCGGACACGCCAAACGCTTCCTCGATGTCCTTGACCAGCTCAGACGCCTCAAGCAGGGACATCTCCTTCAGGGCCTCAATAATCTCTTCACGCGTAATAGCCATGATAGCTTCCTTTCAAACGGCCGGCTTTTCCGGCCTGTACAGTGTCTTCGTTCAAGCGGCGCATCTTACGCCGCCCTCGCTGCGCCTACGCAGCTTTTTGATCGGCCACAGCCTTCGTGACCTGAGCCAAACCACTCGGCACGCCGTTGAGCGCGACAGCGAGGCCGCGAGCAACACCGGAAATAGCGCCGGCGATCTGAGCCATGAGCTCCTCGCGGGACGGCAGGGAAGCGATGGCCTCCACCTGAGCGGCAGACACCTGAGCGCCTTCCATCAAACCACCCTTGATCTCCAGATCCTGGTTGGCCTTCGCGAACGTCTTTACAGCCTTCGCTGAAGCGGCCACGTCGGAACCGGCGAACACGAATGCGCTCGGGCCCTCCAGCAAATCATCGAGCGTGGGCAGGCTCGACTCCTCCAGCGCGATGTGCATGAGCGTGTTCTTGTACACCTTCATGCTGCCACCGGCTTCGCGGATGTCGTTACGCAGTTGCTGAACCTGCTTCACGGTGAGGCCGCGGTAATCCACGACCCACATCGCAGAGATGCCGTCGAGGTCTTCCTTGATCTTGACAAGCGTTTCTTGATTCTGAACGTTGGGCATGCAGTACACCTCCTTCTTCTCAAACTCGGGTTCCGCCCCTCGCGGGTGGGATCGTCGCCTGAGAAAAGGAAACGACCCCCGCCGTCGCATGACAGCAGGGGTCGTCTAAGCGCGAAACTTATACAACCACCTCGGCGGGCCGCGATCTCTCGCGATTAAACCTTTCGGTGCCTGCTGTCTTGGGCAGCGGAACTATCCTGTGCTTCGTGCCACTTCTTCGAAGCAGCCTTTACAGTTTAGTACCGTTTCCTGCCCTGTCAACAGCAACTTCCGAAATTACACCACCAATTTACACCACTGAGGCGCTTAGGCAGCGTTGCCGCCCGCATCGCCCGTAGCGTCGGCTCCCTTAGCAGTCTCTTCAGCGGAGCCAGCGGTGCCCTCCTTCGAAGAAGAATCCTTTGCATCTCCCGCAGATCCGCTGATGATTTCCTCAACCGGGCTGGTCGGCTCAGCTTCCACGTAGGTGAACGTAATGGTGTCGCCCTCCTTGTAGCCCACAATCTCAATGAGGCCCGGCAGCGCGAAGTCGTAAATGGTAGCACCGTCGTCCAGCTTCACGTAGAAGTGCGAGTTACCCTCAACCACGGCGGTTGCCATGTGAGCAATCACGCCCTGTTTCTCCAGTGCGCCCGAGTCCACGCCCGCCTCGGCCAGCACGCCGTTGGTGGCGAGCAGCGCCTGGTAGGCCTTCTGACACTCGGCCACCGTATTGCCCACGGCCACATTCTGGTAGCGCTGGATGTCCAGCATGGCGAACTGCTTCACCAAGCCGGCGTTGTCCTTCAATGCCATGAAGTACGTCGGCTGGCCCGACACGTTAATGAGCAGCGGGAAGGTGGCCTGGTAGCGCAGGTTCTGCACCTGGCCCTCGGCCGACTGCATGGCCGATTCCTCCGTCGCGCCCGCCACCGAGTAGAAGTGCGACTCGGCCGTGCGCTGGTTGATCAGCACGAAGCCCACGATAGAGTTGTCGGCCGTCGCCGAGGTCACGCCTGTGTACACCCACACGTCGTCATCCTTGGCAATGTAGTTGTAGCCCAGATTGCCGTCGGTGCCCGGCGTGGTTTGCACGACGTTCTTCTGGCCAAACACCGAGTTTAGCCAACCGTCCTTGTACTTACCGGACCAGTTGTACTGCTCCAGCAGCAAATCGGTGGGGTACGCATGGTCAACCCACTGCGGCACATCACCAATCGCCAGGTCCTGCGTCTCGCCCGTCGTGGCGTCCACCATAACCACCCGCTGGATGGTCGTGCCTCCGAACAGGCCAATCGTGCGCGACTGCACGGGGCAAATCCACCAGGGATGTCCCTCGTCGTCAATCTCAAACGACTTCTGATCAAACATGTAGAACGGGTAGCTCAGCTGCACATGGCGGTCGATATTGCGCATGAGCGGCTCGGACTCGGAATAGTGAATGGGGCTATCCTCAAGACGCACAATTTCCGCATCCTGTGTGGTCATGTTCACCAGCGCATACGCCGGAATACCCGCCTCGCGGTTCGTGAACCACTTGAACAGGTCGGCATAGCCCAGCGGACTCACGCGCACGGGCGCGCTCTGGTAGTTGATCTGGCTATACAGCGGTGAAATCTCGAACTGGCTCACGTACTCGGGGATGGAACCCATCTCGCGGTTGCCCAGCAAAATGGCCGAATCGCGGTCGATGACGGGAATTTCCGAGTAGTTCACTTCTTTGATGTCCTGTGCGAAGTTGTCTTCCGTCGTCTGCAGCACGTTCGCGTACTTCTCGGCATTACCCGGGAAGATGGACAGCGACAGCACCGCACCCAGCACACCAACCACGGCCACGGCTATCGGCAGATAGCTCGCGAACTTGAAGGCTTTGGCTTTACTTGGGTTCAACTCATGCTTGCCCGTACCGGTCTGATAGCTGTGCGAGCGGCTCCAGAACACCAAAAACAGCGGCAGCAGAATAAACACCGCCACAAACATCCACGTGTCCGTGCTGTGAATGTTGATGGGCGGATGGAACCACCAGTAGGCAGCCAAGCCCACAATCACAATGACAATAGCGGCAATGATCAGCGCCTTTTTACCCCATGCGGCCATGCGATCAGCGAAGGGCACCTCCACGTGCACATGCGGCGGACGTCCGTCGCCCCCTTCGCCCCCGGCGCCCGTCGATGCGTCTGCAGGATCGGCGTCAAAGCGCCCGTCCACATTCACGCCCGACTGCTTGAGCGCCTCAAGCAACGCCTCAAATCCGGATGTCTGCTTCACGGCATCCACTCCCTTTTTCTCGAATGTCTAAAGTCTCTAGTATAAAGCAAAGCGCTCAGCTACTCATCGTAACCAAGCGCCAACGTTACCTTGTCTTTACAAATAAAGAGGTTGGCAGGAGTAATAGCTCACCCCTGCACTCATGTTTCTTTCCCTTACAAAAGATTTCGCAGAACGAAAGGCAGAATGCCGCCGTTTTGATAATAGCGACCCTCCGTCGGCGTATCCACGCGCACCGTCGCCTGGAATTCCACGGTTGAACCGTCCTCGCGCTCAGCGGTTACGACAACTACACGCGGCTCCGGTAGTCCCGCCGAGAAGTCGATCGGCGCTACCGTGTAGCACTCGCTGCCATCAAGGCCCAGCGTCTCGGCGCTCTGCCCCTCCGCAAACTGCAAAGGCAGAATGCCCATACCAATGAGGTTGCTGCGGTGGATGCGCTCGAAGCTTTCCGCAAACGCAGCGCGAATACCCAGCAGCGCCGGCCCCTTCGCCGCCCAGTCGCGCGACGACCCACTGCCGTACATCTTACCCGCCACCACCACAAGCGGCGTGCCTGCCTTCGCGTACTCCATAGCCGCATCAAACAGCGGAAGCACCTCGCCCGTTGCGAAGTCGCGCGTCCAGCCACCCTTCTTGCCCTCAGCCAGCATATTCTGCAACTTCACGTTGGCGAACGTGCCGCGCATCATCACCTCATGGTTGCCGCGACGCGCCCCGTAGGTGTTGAAGTCGGCGGCATCCACACCGCGATCCTCCAGGTAGCGCGCCGCCGGCGAGTCGGACGCAATGGAACCTGCCGGAGAAATATGGTCGGTCGTGATGAAGTCACCGAGGCGCGCCAGCACACGCGCGCCCTCCACCGACGCAGGCGCCGCAGGCTCGCGCGTCATACCATCAAAGTACGGGGCGCGGCGCACATAGGTTGACACATCATCCCAGGCGAAGGTGTCGCTCGACTCGCTTCCAAGCGCCTGCCATGCCGCATCGCCGTCATAAAGGCCGCGCGTACCTTCCTCGTAGAGTTCCTCGTTCACGCACGAGGCCACCAGCGCGTCAATTTCCGCGTCGGTCGGCCAGATGTCAGCCAGATACACCGGCGTGCCATCCTCACGCGTACCGAGCGCATCGTGTGTCAAGTCCACGTCCATGGTGCCCGCCAGCGCGTAGGCAATCACCATCGCGGGCGCAGCCAGGTAGTTTTGCGACACGTCGGGCGAAATACGACCCTCGAAGTTACGGTTGCCAGATAGCACGCTGGCCAGTTCCACCTCATCAGCCACGTCATGCAGCGCGTCAAAGAGGGGGCCCGAGTTGCCGATGCAGCTCATGCAGCCGAATCCGCAGGTATAGAAGCCCAGCTGGCGCAGCCCGTCCAGCAGGCCCGCACGCTCAAGCAACAGTTCCGTAGCCTTGCTGCCCGGCGCAAGAATGGTCTTCACCCACGGCTTGGGCGCAAGCCCCGCCTCTGCGGCCTTCTGCGCCACGAGGCCACATGCCAGCATCATGCGCGGGTCGGTAGCCGTGGTGCAGCTGGTCACGGCCGCAATGGCAAGTGCCCCATGCCCGATCTCGTGCTCCTCACCGGCTAGCTCCACCGACACCCTCTTCTTCATATCCAAACCGCGCTCAGCACACACCGCGCGGAAACGCTCCTGCACACCCGTCAGCGGAATACGATCATGCGGACGCGACGGCCCCGCCAGCGAGCGCTCCACCGATCCCAAGTCAAGCTCAATCACCTCAGCGTACGTGCGCTCCGGCGCCTCCGGATCATTCCAGAAGCCCTGCGCCTTCGCGTACGCCTCCACGAGCGCCACCTGCTCAGGCGCGCGACCCGTCAGACGCAGATACGCAAGTGTCTGCTCATCCACCGGGAACAGCGTGCAGGTGCTGCCGTATTCCGGCGTCATGTTGGAAATGCACGCACGCTGCGTGGCATTTAAGCTGGCAAGGCCCGGCCCGAAGCATTCCACAAACGAACCCACGACACCTTTTTCGCGTAGCATCTGCGCAAATGTCAGCGCCACATCCATAGCCGCCACGCCTTCGGAAAGCGCGCCGGTCAAGCGCACGCCTACCACACGCGGCACGAGCGTGGTAATAGGCTGCCCAAGCGCCGCCGCCTCAGCTTCAATACCGCCCACGCCCCAGCCCAGCACGCCAATACCATTAGCCGTCGGCGTATGGCTATCAGTCCCCACCAGCGTGTCGAAGTAGGCAACCGCCGGCTCATCTTCTGCGCGCTCAACACCCGCTGCATCCGAGGTCATTACCACGTGCGCAAACTGTTCGATATTGAGTTGGTGACAGATGCCCACCCCTGGCGGCACAATGCGCACGTTGTCGAACGACTGCTGCGCCCACTTCAAGAAATCATAGCGCTCGCGGTTGCGCAAGAACTCCAGCTCCATGTTGTGCGCAAGCGCCCCCGCACACCCCGCTTCATCAGCGATGACCGAGTGGTCAATCACCAGATCGCAGGGAATCTGCGGGTTGATCTTCGCCGGGTCGCCACCCAGTTCGGCACACGCCTCACGCATGACGGCGAAGTCCACAAACACCGGCACACCTGTGAAGTCCTGGAACAACACGCGCGCCGGGCTGAACTCCACCTCACTGCCCACGTCGCCCGCAGTGCCAGCCGCCACAATACGGTTCGCCAACTCTTCCGCAGCTGCCTCATCCTCAACCGTGCGCAGCACGTTCTCCAACAACACGGTCAACGCATACGGCAACGTCTCCGAGCCTTTTACGGTCGAGGCAGGATAATACCGGTACTTCGTGCCCTCCACCTCAAGCACGGAGGCAAAACGGCTGTTTTCGTTCGTCATCACACTCTCCCTCAATCGTATCTCAGAATCCCGTCGCTCCAACCGTCCACTACTCATGATAAGCGCCGCGTCAGGAAAGAATATCTCGCCCTTTAGGTTCTGCCATCACGCACAACGGAGATCCTCTTCACGGGTACTCCGTAGGGCAAGGGTTCTACCCTTGCCGCGCAGCTTTGGAAACCCACGAGGGAAAGCGCATGCCGGCAACTAAAAGACGTTTGCTTTAGTCTCGCTCAGCGAGAATAAACCCACCAGCCAACCTTGGTTGACGGTAAGGACAGAGCCCTTACCCTACGGTCAACCGAGCAGGTGGGGGATCTTTTAAAGACCCCCCCCCCACAAACTCGTGCGTTTATCAGGCGTTCAGATTATCGAGAATCTGCTGGGCGCGACGCTTGAGTGCCCCTCGACCGTTCGAAGCGTCAAACGCCATACGAGCGGCAAGCTCTTCCTTCACCCGCGGCGAAAGCTTGCCTGCTGAAAAATCAACAACGCCAATAAGCATGTCTTGGAATTCCATATCGCCATGCCAGCACTGAATACCCTCATCGATAAGCGACCACACACGCTCGGAGCGATTCTCCGTCGTGCCGCCCAGTTTGCAGAGGAAGCGCATTGCCGCCAAGCGGACAAGCCCGCTCTCTTCATCGAACAGCGCAGCCTCAGCCCCTGGAATGGCCTTATCACACATACGCGAATCGTAGTCGACCAACATGGTCAGAACGTCGAGGCATTCCCAACGCGTCTGAGCCTCAGGCCTATTAAGAGCATCAACAAACGCATTGCCCTTCTCAACAAGCTTCTCGGGTGCCACTTTTGCAATAATTGCCAACGCCGTAGCAGCGTTTTGACGCGCACGGCGCGACCCTCCCGCCAGCGTCTCCACCAGCTCTTCGAGCCTGGCCTCGTCTCCCATTGCCTTTTCAGCCGAATCCGCCGCCTCTTGCGCCTTGTCGCTCACCAGACGTTCCTCCATCCCTACGAGAATATGCAGGTAAAATAGTATCGACTCTATTATACCCCCGCCTGTAACCCCTCCCCTCCCAGCCTTAGAATTAACACGACCCCATCCCCGGCAAACGGCACAAAAAAGAGGACCCTCAAGTCCTCAGGATCCTCCACCTCCTTCACCTCTCGCAATAAGGAGGGTTCGAAGTCCTATCAACTCCCCCGAACTGCAAACAAGGCCCCCTTCGTCCCTCCCCCCCCCCCAACAAAAAAAGAGGACCCCCAGGTCCCCTCACATCAGCAACAACAGCTACCACTCACCCAGCAGC
>NZ_JASJEU010000015.1:0-69563 GCF_030077735.1 Gordonibacter faecis
TTCGCCGCTTGCCGTGGCGAGCAGCGCAAGGAGATACTTTACTCTCCCGTTTCCCTCTTGTCAAGAACTTTTTTCAATTTCTTTCAAAAAGTTTTTGAGGTTGATGGCTTCCACCATCGTCCCTTGACCAAGTGAGTCACGGTGCTGTGTTCTCTCCTCGAAAACGCAGCCCGAATATAATACCGAGCACCCCTACGTTTGACAAGAGGTAATTTTAACTTTTTTCAAAATTTGGGTGAAGAAGGGCGGCGTGGGCGGTGTTATAGTGGCGAAACCGCAGGTGGCGGGTGGTGTGCTGCGTTTGCATGGGCGTGAAGAAAGGTATCTTGAGCCTTCGGATGACTGACTAGCTGATGCCAAGCGGGTCTCGACGGGCACTGAATTGTCGTTGGAGGGCAGTGGGTACCTTATACTAGAGAGTGTCGGCCGCTTTCACTTCTCTTTTTGTCTTCCTTATAAGGAGTGGGTGCAGTGGGCGATTCAGGCGAGAGGAGTTGCGCATGGGTGAACAGACGATAGCTACCGCGAACGCCGAGGGCGTTGTTATTGCGCTGCCAGCACATGCGCTGCGTGCCCTTGAGTTGTTGGAGGGCGCAGGGTATGAGGCGTGGTGCGTGGGAGGGTTTGTGCGCGATGCGCTGTTGGGGCGGCCGGGCGACGATGTGGACCTTGCCACCAACGCGGCGTGGACTGACGTGCAGCGCGTGTTCGAAGACGCGGGCTATCGGACCCATGAGACGGGTGTGAAACACGGCACGCTCACCGTAATAGTGGAGGGCGAGGCACTGGAAATTACCACGTACCGTACCGACGGTATATATAGTGATGCGCGTCACCCCGAGGCCGTCACCTTCGTGCGCACGATAGAGGAAGATCTTGCGCGGCGCGACTTTACTATCAATGCGCTTGCGTACCACCCCACCCGCGGGCTGTTGGACCCGTATGGTGGCGTGGAGGACATGCGCGCGGGAATCATACGCGCCGTGGGTGAGCCCGCCAAGCGCTTCTCCGAGGACGCGCTGCGTATCTTGCGGGCGTGCCGGTTTTGCGCGCAGCTGGGCTTCTCGCTTGACCCGGACACCTATGCGGGCATGATGGCGAACAAATGCCAGCTTTCGCGCATTTCGGCCGAACGTATCACTCACGAGTTGGATCGCTTCCTTTTGGGGGCATTCGCGGGCGAGGCGCTGATGCGCACTGTTGATGTGATCTCTGCGGTGCTGCCGGAGCTGGTGGCCATGAAGGGGTTCAACCAACACACGCCTTACCATATATATGATGTTCTTGAACACACGGCGCATGCGGTGCAGGCTGCAGTGCCTGAGCGGCTGGTGCGCTGGGCGGCGCTCTTCCACGACACCGGCAAGCCGGCGGCGTTTTTCCAGGATGCGGAAGGCACGGGGCACTTTTACGGTCACGCAAAGATCAGCGTAGAGTTGGCACGCTGCTCCATGAATAAGCTGCTGCTGTCCCCTGCGTTCCGCGACCGGGTGCTTGTACTCATTGAACGCCACGACGATGTGATAGAGCCCACGCCCAAAGCGGTGAAGCGGGCACTCGCGCGACTGGGGGGCGATACGGAGTTGTTCCGTGCTCTGTGCGCGCTCAAGCGGGCGGATGCGGCAGCCCAGGCGCCGCAGTGCGCGGGGCGCGTGGCGCTGGCCGATGAGTTGGAAGTGATTCTTGATGAGTTGCTGGCGGCCGACGAGGCGTTCACGTTGAAGAAGCTTGCCCTTGATGGGCGCGCGGTGATGGCGGCCGGCGTTGCGCAGGGGCCGGATGTGGGTGCGGTGCTGGCCGCGGCGCTCGACGCGGTGATTGATGAGCGCGTGCCGAACGAAAAGGACGCGCTGCTTGGCTTCGTAAAGGAGTGGCTTGGCGCGCGTGCGGATGCTGAGGGTGAGTCTCGCTGACGCTATGCCTCTTCGATTTCGCTTCCCCCTTCGCCTTCTTCTTCGCCTTCCTTATAGTGGTGGCTTCTCGCGGCCACTGGACGTGGCGAACCTTTTACGGGTGGCCCACCTGCGCGCAACGATAGCGTGCGGCGGTGCGGTGCGGTGCTTCCCTGCTTCTATACTGGGCCGACTAGTGCGCAGACGTGCAGGTACGCGAGGAAGCGAGGCGCCATGGCAACCATGATGGCAGAACGGCAAAGCGAACAAACTCCCGACACTCAGACAGACACCCGCGCCGAGGCCCTTGAGGGGGCGGCGCGATCCATGAGCATTACTATCACGAAAAACGGCCCCTACGTGGTCTCCGGTGGCGTTCCCCTGCTGCAGGAAATTATCACGCCGGTGGACGGCCATCGCGAGTACCGTCTGCGGCGCTCCTTTCCGCCGGCTCAAACCTATGCGCTCTGTCGCTGCGGGCGCACGAAAACGCCGCCGTTTTGCGACGGCTCGCATATGACGGTGGGGTTTGAGGGTGCCGAAACGGCGAGCAAAGCCCCTTATGAGGAACGTGCCGATATTTATCCGGGGGCAGGCGTATTCCTGATGGACGACAACCGCTGCGCGTATGCACGCTTCTGCCACCGCGAAGACGGCGACGTATGGACGCTCACCGAGCGCTCGGGTGATGCGCGGTTGAAGGACGAAGCGATCAAGGCGTCGTCGGACTGCCCCGCCGGGCGGCTCGTTCACTTTGATGCGGCTGAAGGGGGTTCCTATGAACCGCAACTGGAGCCGTCGATCTCGCTGTTGGAAGACCCTGAGGTGGGTGCCAGCGGGCCGTTGTTCGTGCGCGGCGGCATTCCGCTGATTGGCGCGGATGGCAGCGTGTATGAACTGCGCAACCGCTATGCGCTCTGCCGGTGCGGTTCGTCGCGCAACAAACCGTTTTGCGATGCCATGCATGTGACTGTGTCGTTTTCTGATGGGCTGTTCTAGAGCGCAGGCCGCGGCGGCGAGGCGACGCAACCGGGGACGCCGAGCACCCGGTCGGTGACCCCACAGGCCAAAGTTTCCGAAAAAAGTTGCCAAGAAGGCTTGACGAAGGAAGCGTCACCCCGTAATATATCCACTCGCGCTCGCGTCTTACGACAAACATCGCAGGACGCGCATCGGTAAGCCGATGGGGTGTCGTCTAATGGCAGGACAGCGGTTTCTGGTGCCGTATGTGAGGGTTCGACTCCTTCCACCCCAGCCATTTTTAAGGTATACTGGCACAGCGCAACAACGTGGCTCCGTCGTCTAGCGGTTTAGGACGCCGCCCTCTCAAGGCGGAGGTCGCCGGTTCGAATCCGGTCGGAGCTACCACGAAACTTGCAGGCCGGGGCTTATGCCCCGGCCTTTTGTTTATTCTGCACCAACGGGCACGACGAATGCGTGCGTGTGGCGTCGGGCTGCGGCCGGCGCGGGAAAGGAGCTTCCCATGCAGGTTGATCTCATCATCGAAAGCGAACACGTGTTCACGGGGTGCGAGCCCACCACGCGGTCGGGTGCCGTTGCCTGCGCGGATGGGCACCTTGTGGCCGTGGGGCCGCGCGAGGATGTGCGGACGTTCGCGCGGCAGATGAACGCGGCGAGCGGCGCGGCGGCACCGGAAGTGCGCGACTTCGGCGATGCACTCGTGATGCCGGGGCTTCACGATTCGCACCTGCACTTCTTTCATTCGGCCGTGTACTCGTCACCCCTTGCGACCACCTTTATGGGTACGAGCGAGGCCGACTGCGTGACGCGCATGAAGGCGTTCGCTGCTACGCGCCCGGAAGGTTGGCTGCTCGCCCAGGGATGGCGCGAGTATCGGTGGGAGCCGCCGACCATGCCAACGAAGCGCTCACTTGACGAGGCCTTCCCCACGCGCCCAGTGGCGCTGTATTCAGGTGACGCACACACGCTGTGGCTGAACTCGGTGGCGCTGCACGAGCTGGGGCTTTCGCTTGAAAGCGTGCCGCCGACCGGCGGGTCGTACGACCGTTTCGAAGATGGCGAGTTGACCGGCATTGTGCGCGAGGCGGCGGCCATGGAGCTGATGCCGAAGATCATGGGAGCGTTCAGCAACGCGGAGATCATGGACGCGTACCGCGGGTTCTTCGCCACGTTAGCGCGCAACGGCGTGACGAGCGTATGTGACCTGTCGCTTATGGCACACCCCGGGCTCGACTTCATCCGCGACGATGTGCATGCGGCGCTGCTTGCGCGTGGTGAATTGACGGCGCGCGTGCACGTCTTCCCCACCCTGTTGGCTGACATGAGTCGCTTCGAAGCCATGCGGCAGACGTACACGGGGCCGTATTTGCAAGCGCCGGGGTTCAAGCAATTCTTCGACGGCGTGTCGAGTCAGCATACAGCCTGGGTGAGCGAGCCGTACGCGAACGCGCGCTCGGCGGGAGACTGCGGACGGCCCACGGTGGATGTCGACACCATGCGGACGTTGGTGCTGGCTGCAGCCGCGAAGGGGTATCCCGTGCGCATTCACACGATTGGGGATGCGGCCATTCATGCGGCGCTTGATATCTTTGAGGAAGCGCGCGCAACCTATGGGCCGCTGCCCGAGGGGCGGCGCAACTGCTTGGAACATCTGGAGAACTTCCTGCCTGGCGATGTGGAGCGGCTTGCGAAGTTGCAGGTGGTGGCAGCGGTGCAGCCGCCTCATATGACGCTTGACCCCGGCGGCCCCGAGCGCGACTTGGGACCTGAGCGCGTGCCATACATGTGGCCCTTCCGCACGCTGCTTGACCGGCAAACCGTGTTGGCCTTTGGCACGGACTCGCCCGTGGTGGACGTGAACTCTATGGATGTGCTATACGCAGCCGTGACCAGGCAGGACCCGAAGTCGCACGAGCCGGCGGGCGGCTGGCTTCCCGCCGAGCGTACGGGCATGGCCGAGGCGTTGCGCGCCTACACACAGGGCAGTGCCGCAGCGGCAGGACGGCGCCGCGAGTTGGGTACGCTGGAGGTGGGGATGCTCGCCGACGTGTGCGTACTTGACCGCAACGTGCTTACCTGCGATGTTGCGGACATCCAAAAGACGCAGGTGCTCGCCACATTCATGGGCGGCCGCTGCGTATTCGAACGCTAGGACGACACCGGGCGGCCAGACGAGCAGCGGCGCGCCCGGCGCTATTCCTCGCTGGCCGAGAAGGCCTTGATGGCGGCCTTGTTGCGATACATCGCCTCGTCGGCGCGCTTGAACACCGCATTGAAATCGCAGTCGATAGTTTCGTCGTACACGGCAAGACCACGGGCGAGCGACACGGGGCTCGCCAGCTGCGCGTCGGCATTGACCTGCTCGATCTTTCGTTCTAGATCGTTCAGCAGTTCGCAGCGGCTTGTGAGATCGCGCTGTTCGAGAATGACCACGAATTCGTCTCCCCCGACCCGATAGACTGGGCTGTGCTTAAACACGTCACAGATAATCTTTCCCGAATCAATGATGAGCATATCGCCGAAATCGTGGCCGTGGGTGTCGTTGACATCCTTGAGGTCGTTGATATCAAGTACCACCACACCGAACGCGGGTTTCCCCGATCGTATCTCTTCGTTAAGCCGCTCAACTGCGTCGTTGTAGGCCATCTTGTTCTTCAAGCCGGTGAGTCCGTCGCGATAGGCTAGCCCGTTGATGTATTCCAGATAGCGCCGCAGATGTTCCACCGTTTGCCGGAAGCTTTCCGTGAGGGTGCCCACCTCGTCTTTCGTCCGGCTTTCAAGCTTGATGGACAGGTCGCCGTCGGCGATGCGTTTTGCCGCCCGATCGAGGTCCTTCAGCGGCTGGATAATCCGGCGTGTGACCAGCACCGTAAGCACAATTGAGAGAAGGGCGATGAGCGCAAACGAAATCACATTCTGGAAGATGAGCGCATTCATGGCTGCGTCAATTTCGGACACGGGAGCCGTAATGCCCAGCCGCATTCCGTTATGCAGCGTCGAGAGCGCCATGCGTTTGTCATTGCCGCGCCAGGTGTACGAAAGCAGCCCATTATCTGAAGCCGAAGCAACCATCTGGTCAGCCGTTGGCTGTAAGCCCTGTTCCAGGTCGGCCATGAGGGATCCGTGCGGTGCCGATTTGTGGCTGAGGATGCGTGCGTCGTCGTCTACAAGGAACGCGTACCCCGTGTCGTAAATGCGAATGTCCTTCACGATGTGCTCGATGACTTCGAAATCGATGTCCATGCCCACCACGCCGATGGCCACGCCGTCGCGATAGAGCGGGATGACGTAGGAGATCATCTGCACGCCGATGTTTTTGTTCTGGTAGGGCATCATCCAGAGCGGTTTGCCGTTTTCGATGGGCTGGTAGTACCACCCCACGTGCTCCACATCCTCCGCGCTGTAGCGTGAGATGTCGGTGGGTTTGAGTTCGGTGAAAGAGCCGCTGCGATCGGTGCGGCTCCAGAAGAGGCCTGCCGTGGAAGGGGCCAGGTCAGGACTGAAACGCACGTACACCGCGAGCGCGCCTTCGGTGTTGTTGGCGGCGTTGAGCGCGACGGCGCGAATCTGGTCGGTGACGGTGTCGACGTAGCTCGCATCGTCGTGGAAGCGCGTGAGGTCGGTAATTTGTCCGGCGGAGTATTCGGCAAGCGTATTGACCGATTGCTCGATGCGCAGCAAAAGCGCATCAATTTCTTGCGCGCGATCGTCGCAGGTGAGGTTCATGATGCGGCCGGAGTCCTCGTCGATCACGCGCCCTGCACTCAGGATGCCCGCGCCGCCGATTACGGCCGCCGAAAGCAACACGCATCCGAAGATGAGCAGTATGAACTTGGTTTGGATCGATTTCACGAAAGGCCTTTCCAGCCACCGACGCTTTGCTACCGTTCAGAGAGCAGACGAACTTTAGCATGGGCGTTCAGGGCCGTAAAGGCATTGAACTTATAAGTGAGGATAGCGAAAGGCGCTCTGGGGCGAAGCCTACTCGTACTCCCACATATGGTTAAGCGGGCCGCTTCCGTGGCCAAGGTTGAGACCAGCGGCCAGGGCACCGTAGACGTAGTCCTTGGCGGCACGCACGGCCTGCTCGGTGGTGAAGCCCTGGGCGAGGCCGCAGGCGATGGCGGACGAAAGCGTGCAGCCGGTGCCGTGCGTGTTCGGCGTGTCGATGCGCGGGGCGCGCAGCCAGAGTGCAGGGGCGTCTGCGCTGGTGACGAGCACGTCATCGGCGCTTTCGGCAGCGTGGCCACCTTTTACGAGCACCGCACCCTTCCCTACCGCGGTCAGCTGGCGGGCGGCGCGTTCGAGGGATGCCTCGTCATTGGCCGGGAAGCCGCAAAGAACCGCCGCTTCGGGCATGTTCGGCGTGAGGACATCCGCAAGGGGAAGCAGGTGCTGAGTGAGGGCGCGCACGGCGTCTTCGTCGATGAGGCGCGCGCCGCTTGTGGCCACCATGACGGGGTCGACCACGATGTTGGCTGCTTTGTGCGCTTGCAGGCGCTCGGCTATCGCTTCGATGATGGCGGCCGAGGACACCATGCCAATTTTGACCGCAGCGGGGCGAATGTCTTCGAAGACGGCGTCGATCTGCGCGGCGACAAACGCAGGGTCTATGGCAACCACGCCGGTCACGCCGAGCGTGTTTTGCGCCGTGAGCGCCGTGAGCGCGGTTTCGGCGAACAGGCGGTGCGCCGCGATGGTTTTGATGTCGGCCTGAATGCCGGCACCGCCGCTTGAGTCCGATCCGGCAATACTGAGCACTGCTTCCATGGTGGCCTCCTTTGGTGGCTAGACGCTGAGGGTGTCGCGCACGAGGGTGCGCAGCGTATGGGCGCTTGCACGGATGTCGTCGGCGGCGAAGAGGGCCGATACGACGGCCACGCCATCGGTGCCGGTGCCCGCAAGCGCAGGCACCGTTTCGGCATTGAGCCCGCCGATGGCAACAACCGGAATGTCAACCGCGGCGCGGATAGCGGCAAGACCTTCGACGCCGACGTCGGCGGCATCGGGTTTCGTGGCCGTACCGAATATGGCACCGACGCCCAGGTAGTTAGCGCCGTCGGCCTGGGCGGCGAGCGCCTGGTCGACGGTTTGCACCGACACGCCCACGATGGCTTCGGGGCCGAGCTTGGCGCGCGCGGCGGTGCAGGCGGCGTCGCTTTGACCCACATGTACGCCATCGGCGCCGGCCGCGAGCGCGGCTTCCACGTCGTCGTTAACGATGAGCGGCACGTCTGCTGCCTGGCAAAGGGGCAGGAGTGCTTGTGCCTGGCGTACCACTTCCGCCGACGGCGCGCCTTTTTCGCGCAGCTGCACACAGGTGACGCCACCCGCAAGCGCCTCGGCCACGCACTCCGCGAGCGTGCGGCTGTCGAGCCACGCACGGTCGGTCACCGCATAGAGCGCCATCGCGCGCCGAAGGGATTCTCGTGGGTACATGAGGGTCTTCTTTCTGCTTGTTAGTGTGCCAGTTCTTCTACCTTGGCACCTTGTTCCAGGGCATCACCGGTGAGGTTGAAGAGGATGTCGAGAAGATAGGTGCGGAAGGAGCCGTTGCCGTCGAAGCCACCCATGCGCCCCTGGGCCGTCTGGCCGGCGAGACCCATGGCCGCCACGGCTGCCACCTGGGATTCCAACAGCGCGTCGGGGTTCGCCACAGCGAAGGCAGCGCAGATGCACGTGAGCATGCAGCCCGCACCCGTGATGCGGCCCATGAGCGCACTGCCGTTGCGGATGGCGAACGCGCGGTTCGCATCAGCCACAATGTCGATGGCACCCGTGATGGCAACCACGGCACCCGTCTGTGCCGCGAAGTCGCGGGCGAACGCCGCGCTGGCTGCCAGGTTGTCCTCGGTGACCGCGTCGTCCGGGCATACATCGACGCCGCGCGTGGACGCCGCGCCGCCGGCAAGCGCCTTCACTTCGGACATATTGCCGCGAATGACGGCGATGGGGAACTTGTCAAGTAAGTCACCCGCCGTGGTGGTGCGCAGGGTAGAAGCCCCCGCCCCCACCGGATCGAGCACAATGGGATGGCCCAGTTCAGCCGCACGTTCGCCCGCTGCGAACATGCCTTCAATGGTGTGCTGGTTGAGCGTACCGATGTTGAGCACGAGGCCACCGCAGATGGTTTGGATGTCGCGCACGTCGTTCGGCTCGTCGCTCATGATGGGACTTGCGCCAATGGCCAAGAGCGCGTTCGCGCAGTCGTTCACCGTCACGTAGTTGGTAATGTTGTGCACCAGCGGCGTCGTAGCACGGACAGTATCAAGAGCAGCTTTCAAAGCGAAGGGTTGCATGGGTTATTCCTTTCCCAGGTCAATTGTTAGTCCGTTCATAATCTGGTTTACCGTGCGCATGGCGCACATTTCGCCGCACATGGTGCAGGTGCCGTCCGTCGAAGGCGGGGCGCTTTCGAAATACGCGCGGGCGCGCACCGGGTCGAGCGCTTCGGCGAACATGCCCTCCCAGTCCACGCGGCGGCGGGCATCGCTCATGCGGTTGTCGCGGTCGCGCGCACCGGGCACGCCCTTCGCGATGTCGGCGGCGTGGGCAGCAATCTTGGTGGCCACAAGGCCTTCGCGCACGTCAGCCGCATCGGGCAGGCGCAGGTGTTCGGCCGGTGTGACGTAGCAGAGGAAGTCCGCGCCCGCAGCGGCGGCCACCGCGCCACCAATGGCGGCCGTGATGTGGTCATACCCCGGCGCGATGTCGGTCACGAGCGGCCCCAGCACGTAGAAGGGCGCGTCGTGACAGAGCCGCTTCTCCAGCTTCATGTTGGCAGCAATCTCGTCGAGCGCCATGTGGCCGGGGCCTTCCACCATCACCTGCACGCCCGCGTCCCACGCGCGGCGCGTGAGCTTCCCAATCTCGATGAGTTCGGCTATCTGACCTGCGTCGGTGGCATCGTAGGTGCTCCCGGGGCGCATCGCGTCACCGAGGCTAATGGTGCAGTCGTGCTCGTGCAGGATGGCCAGCACCTCGTCGTAGAACTCGTAGAAGGGGTTCTCGTTGCCGGTGGCTTCCATCCACGCGAATATGAGCGAGCCGCCGCGGCTTACTATATTAGTAAGGCGGCCCGTTTCGCGGAACGACTCGATGACCCGGCGGTTCATGCCGGCGTGAATGGTGACGAAGTCAACGCCGTCCTCGGCATGTGCGCGCACAACATTGAGGAAGTCCGCCGCCGTGATGCCCACGAGCGGCTTTTCCAAGTACCCTATGGCGTCATACAGAGGCACGGTGCCAATCATGGCTGGCGACTTCTCGATGAGCGCGCGGCGGAAGGCGGCCGTTTTGCCGCTGTTGGAGAGGTCCATGATGGCCTCGGCGCCCAGCTCAAGCGCCACGTCCACCTTCTTCCATTCCTCGGCCTCGTTGGCGAGGTCGCCCGAGATCCCTAAGTTAACATTCACTTTCGTGTGCAAGCCACCGCCCACGCCCTCGGGCGAAAGCGATGTGTGGTGGATGTTTGCGGGGATGGCAATGCGCCCGGCCGCCACGCCCTCGCGGATGAATTCGGGGTCGCGGCCCTCTTTGCGCGCCACGGCTTCCATCTGGCGCGTCACCGTACCAGCCCGCGCAGCGTCGATCTGCGTGACGGTTCCGTCACGCGGCGCATTAACATGCGTCATAGAACTCCCTTCGTTGGCATTACCCATGTCAGGTTCTTCGGGTCGAAGCGTGACGGCGCTTCCTCTCAGCCTGCCCGGCCGCAACGCGGCTGCAAGCTCCCCGGTATGAAAAGGTGCGAACACAGTATAGGCGAAGCGCCGCTTGCCGCACTCCCCCATTTCGCGCAAAGCGCGAAAACTCACGTTGATAGGTAGGTTCTGGTGGAGAGTGTCATCCCTGAGCGAAGGCGGCGAAGCCGCCGGAGTCGCGACGCAAAGCTAGTCCCGTAGGGGAAGGATCCCGTGCGGCGCTAGCAGGAAGACTCACGGTTGACACCGCACGGGATCCTTCGACTCGCTTCGCTCGCTCAGGATGACAAGAGGCGCGTTTTGCGGTGTTTCACAATTAGGATGACAGAGAAGGAAATGCATCAAGGCAAAGGATAAAAAACGTAGAGTGTGCCCTCTTCGACGGCGATTCTTGCGGGTTCGCCGGTGAGTTCGTTGGAGAGGCCGCGGGAGGTGCGGTTGGTGAGGTCTTCGTCGTTGAGCGAGTATTCCAGGCCGCGCTCGATGACGCCGCGGACGCGATCGTTTGCGGCGAGCACCGACACGGTGCCTGCATCGAGGTCGGGCAGTTCCAGCACGTCAGGGCCCGTGAGCAAGCGCAGAGCGAAGGTGTCGCCAACCGCCGTCACATACAGCTCGCGCTCGGAGAACGTGGCAAACAATTGCAGGTTCGCAATGGTGTGATCCAGCCGACCTCCCAGCGCACCATAAATGATAAGTTCGTCGTAATCCCAGGCCACGGCCTTCTCAAGCGCCAGCTCCATGTCGCTTTTGTCCTTCTTCACGGGGTGGCGCGACACGCGCCGACACTTCGGCACATAGCCAAGCGAATCGAAGTCGCCCACCGCCATGTCGGGCGCAATTCCCAGCGCCTCAAGGTGAGCAAACCCCGCGTCAACCGCAATCACGAACTCAAACAAGCCCGCGTCATAGCGCGCCTTGAAATCCTCAGCGTTAAAGTCAGAAGCCCCCACCAAAGCACACGTGGCCATTATTGTTCTCCTTATACCCACCATCACGGTTCACCCAGGTCAGAAATGAGCGCCCCACGCACCCCAAAAGCGCGCAGGTAGGTTCACCTTATCTCCCCGGTCCACCTGTGCTAGAATACCATACGCGAGCGGGCCAGACGATCGCGCACTTCGGTGTGAGGAAAGTCCGGGCTCCACAGGGCAGGATGCCAGCTAACGGCTGGGCGGGGCGACCCGACGGAAAGTGCCACAGAAAAGAAAACTCCCCCGTGACCACGCGCTTCGGCGCGCCACAACGGGAGAAAAGCTGAAACGGTGCGGTAAGAGCGCACCAGCGCGTCGGCAACGGCGCGGCTTGGAAAACCCCATCCGGAGCAAGCGCAAATAGGAACGCGACACGGTGGCCCGCCGTACGTTCGGGTTGCGTGCTTAAGGCGTCTGGCGACAGACGCCTCAGATAAATGGTCGTCCAACGACAGAACCCGGCTTATCGACCCGCTCGCACTTCCCACCTCCGAAAACTTTTCTGTCACAGGACGCGAGTTGCGGCGTCTAACTCTGTGCATGGGAAACGATGGGCGTTTCCCCGCTTTGACGAAAGGTGATGAACATGCAACCTGAAACCCCTGATCCTACGTTCGATCTCGTCGATCGCGCGGTGGCTGGCGACACGCAGGCGCTTGAGCAGCTGTTGGCATCGACGCACGGACTAGTGTTTAACCTGGCGCTGCGCTTCCTGGGCACCATCCCCGATGCGGAAGATGCCGCGCAGGAAATTGCCGTCAAAATCATGACGCACCTGTCCACCTTCCGCAAGGAAAGCGCATTTTCTACCTGGATCTACCGCATTGCGGTGAACCACCTGAAGGACTGCCGCACGCACCGATTCGCGAACGCGCCGTTCAGCTTCGAAATGTACGGCGCCGACATCACTGACGAGCGGGCACGCAACGTGCCCGACCTTTCCGAGGGCGTCGACCGCAACCTGCTGGCGAGCGAGCTGAAGCTGTCGTGCACGAACGTGATGCTGCAGTGCCTCGACGCGGACAGCCGCATGGCGTATGTGCTGGGCACGATGTTCAAGGTGGACAGCGCCACGGCGGCCGACGCGCTCGGCATCACGCCCGAGGCCTACCGGCAGCGGCTCTCGCGCGCACGGCGCACCGTGGCGGAATTCCTGCGCGCATACTGCCAGCACGGAGGCTCCGAAACGTGCTCGTGCACGCGGCGCGTGGACTTCGCCATTGCCACGCACCGGCTGGCCCCGCACGACTTGGAGTACAGCCGCCTTTCGGAGGAAGAGCGCGCCACGGGTGCGTTTGTCGAGGCCATGGACGAGTTGGACGGCTACTCGTGCCTGTTCGACGAACTGCCTACCTACCGCCCCACCCCGCGCGCGAAGGAACTGCTGGAAACGTGCATGGCCACGGCGAGTTTCGCCACGGTGGCGGACGGGCGCGCCGAAGCAGGCAAGGGGGTGCACCGTGGGTAACGCCACCATGTTGGAGTTTCTGGCGGAGTTACACGAGAACAACTCCTACGACTGGATGCACGCCCACGAGCAGCAGAAGAAGGACGCGCAGGAGGCGTTTGTCGCGCTGGTGGCCAGCCTCGTGGCCGAACTCGCCGTTGACAAGCCGGAACTAGCCGCGCTTGAGGCAAAGGACCTTGTGTTTCGCATCAACCGCGACACGCGGTTTTCCGACGACAAGTCGCCCTACAACCCGACATTCCGCGCGCACATTTCGCCGGCCGGGCGCGCGCCCGTGCCCGTGGGGTATTTCATCAGCCTGACGCCCGGCGGCACGTTCGCCGGCGGCGGCCTGTTCGCGCCGCACTTCAAGGACGCGACGCGGATGGTGCGCGAAGCGATTGCCTCCGATCCCGCAGGGTTCTTGGGGATGGTGGAAGCACCCGCGTTCAAGGAACGCTTCCACTTTGTTGGCACGCCGCTCAAGCGTGTGCCCGCTGGCTTCGACGCAGAAAGCCCCGCCGCCGAGTACCTCAAGTGCAAGTGCTGGGCCGTTGAGGACTTCCTCGACGACGCCGTAGTGGCTGATGACGCGGCATGCCGCCAAGCGTTTCTGGAAAGCTTCCACGCCATGCGAGCATTCAACCAGTGGCTAAACGATGCCCTCAAAGGCTTCGAGATGCCGACGCGCTAGCACGAAAGCGCAGGTCAAGGATGGGTTCTCCGCCTTTGGCGGAGAGGGCGCCCCTACGAGGGTTGCCGTTCTTGCGAAAAAGACTTGCGAGTACGCGCCCCCGTCATGGTGATAGGGAGAAGGATGCCTTGTGGTTTAATAGATAGCGCGAAGCGCGTCACACTTTTACCCTTGTGCGGGGAAGAGGGTGTAGGCGCGGCCCTCTTTGGTTTCGTGGGGTTGGATAGTCACACCGAAGGCGTGTTCGATGGCGTGGGCGGCAAGCACTTCGTCCACGGCGCCGGCGCAGGTGGCTCTTCCCCGCTCCATTACCAGCAGGCGGTCGGAGTAGCGCAGGGCCAGGTCGAGGTCGTGGATGACCATGACGATAGTCTTGCCATGGTCGCGGTTGAGGGTGCGCACGAGTTCCATCGTTTCGTGGCACGCGCGAATATCGAGGTAGGTGGTGGGCTCGTCAAGCACGATGAGGTCGGTGTCTTGCGCGAGCGTCATCGCGATAAACGCGCGCTGGCGCTCGCCGCCGGAGAGGCGACGCAGTTCATGGTCGCGAAACCGCGCGATACCCGCCAGCTCAAGCGCGTGTTCCACGTGCTCGCGATCTTCCCGAGAGAGTCGCCCCTGATGCGATTGATACGGATAGCGCCCGCACGCCACGAGCGCCTCCACCGTCATCGCCGGCGGCCGCGACGCCTGCGCCAAAACAGCCACCCGCCGCGCCCGCTCCTTCGCCTTCATCGACAACGTGGGCACCCCATCCACGAACACCTCACCCACACGCGGCCGCAGCAGCCCGTCCACCAACTTCACCAACGTAGACTTCCCACACCCATTCGGCCCTACCACACTAGTCACCGCCCCATGAGGAAACGAAGCCGAAAGCCCCTCGATAAACGGCTCTTCCCCATACGAGAACGAAACGCCGCGCACTTCAATTGCAGGGGAATCACATTCAGCAACCGGTGCTTCTGATGCCGGAGTGACGGGGGTCGGGGGATCCGCCGCGAGTTCCGCACGAGCCTCACCAGCAGAAACAACAGGTCCAGCGACCTCTGATCCCGGCTGTAGCATCTGGGTGGCGGGGGTCTGATGCGAGTTCCGCACGAGCCGAACGTCCCTGTGGGACGTTCGTGCGAGCAGGACTGTCTGAGCAGCAGACTCCCGCCGCCCAGACGCGTCCCAGGGAGCAGTCGCATTGTTCAAGGCCGCTGCAAGTTTCGCGCGAACAGGACTGTCTGAGCGCCGGACTCCCCGACCCTCGTCCCGGAGGACCCGGAAAAAACTCGCACTAATCAAGGCCGCGCCTCCTGTTCTTCAAGATGAGGTAGATGAAGAAGGGGCCGCCGAGAAAGGACATGAGGATGCCCACGGGCACCTCGTAGGGCGCGAACAGCACGCGCGACAGCAAATCGCACACCACCACAAACGCCGCGCCCGTCACCGCCGAAAGCGGAAGCACCCAGCGGTTGTCGTGCCCGACGAAGAAGCGCACGAGGTGCGGAATGATAAGCCCCACGAACCCAAGCAGCCCCGCAAAACTCACCGCCGCGCCCGCAAGTACGGCAGCCAAACCAAGCATGGCCAGGCGCGTCGCCCCCACGTTCATGCCAAGCGCGTGGGCCGTTTCGTCGCCCAGCGCCATGATATTGAGCTTCCCCGCCACAAGCAGCGCCACCGCCAAGCCACCCACCACGTAGAGGGCTGGCCACCACAAGTCGTCGAGCAGCACGCCCGCCAGGCCACCCACCAAAAACGATGACGACCCGATGTAGGCATCAGGGTTCACAATGAGGATAGTGTTCATCCCCGCGCCAAACACCGAGGTGATGGCAATACCCGCCAGCACCACGGTGAGCCGCGAGGTGGAAGCGCCAAGCGAAATGCCGAAGATGATGAGCGCCGTCACAAGCGCCCCTCCGAACGCCGCGAGCGGCGGCAACCAGAGCGCGCTGGGGAATACGCTCGCCGCAATGAGCACGAACAGCCCCGCGCCCGAGTTGATGCCGATGATGTTGGGGCTGGCCATGGGGTTGTCAAGCACCGCCTGGATGATGGCGCCCGCCACCGCAAGCGCGCTGCCCGCCAGAAGCGCGGCAAGCACGCGCGGCAGGCGCACGTTCACCAGGATGCTCTTCGCCGAAGCCGCCACGTCACCGCCCGTGGCCCACGCCACCAGTTCGCCCAGGCTCACCGACGACGAGCCCACGAGAAATGCCGCCGCCGTTGCCATCACTAGGAGGGAAACGGAGACAACCGCGATGACCGGCGCTGCTTTATCTCGGTTGAATCCGGCCACGTCAGACGCTACTTTCGCCTACGCGTAGAGCGCGTCGAACAGCGCCTGGTAGCTTTCGTCCCAGCGCTCGTTGGGCTTGTACTGGAACAGGTGCGGGTCAAGCGTCACATAGGTGCCGTTCTGCACGGCGGACAGTGTGGACCAGGCGGGGTTCGCTGAGGTCTGGTCCTCAAGCGCTTTCATGGCAGCCGCGTTGTCGTTGCCCATGGGCACCACGAAGATGAAGTCGGGGTTCAGTTCGATGAGAGATTCTAGGCTGAAGTCCTTGAGCAGGCTCTTGTTGTCGTCAACAAGGTTCTTGACACCCAGGTCGGCCAGCATCGCGCCGGTCATCGTGGAGGATGCCTGCACGCGCGTGCCACCCGAGTAGGTGGTGAGCACGAGCGCCGTGGGGGCCTCGCCCGCGGGAACCTTCGCCACAATGTCGTCGATGCGCTTCTGTGTGGCTTCGCCGTTCTGCTCGTAGAGGTCGGCGCGACCGGTGATGTCGGTGCAGGTCTTAAGCATGCGCAGGTAGTCATCGAACGTCGTCACCTGGAAGGCGGCCACGGGAATGTCGGACGCCTCGAGCGCGGCCCTGAGGTCGGTCTGGCTCGATTCGCCGCCGCGGCCGCCGGAACCGCTGGTCATAATGACGAAGTCGGGCTCAAGGGCGATGATGGCTTCCAGGTTAGGGTTGGTGAAATCGCCCACCTTCTGCACGTTAGGGGACGTGAGGTCGTAGTTGGACAGCGTAAATGCGTCATCAGATGCGCCGACGAGCGTGCCACCGGCAAGTTCCCAAATGCTCGCGAAGCTGCCCATGCAGGCCACCACGCGCTGCGGGTTGTCCACGGTGACTTCCGCGCCCGTGTCGTCGGTGAAAGTGACGGAGGCGGCAGCTGGCGTGGAGGCAGGCTGCTCAGGGGCGGGAGCTGGCTCCGCTTCTGCCGCAGGCTGCGTCGTGGAGCAGCCCGCAAGGAGCGTGAGGGCGAGAGCAGCCGCGAAGGTGGTAGCGACCAGGCGCTTTAAGGTGGTAAGAGTCATGGAAGTCCTTTCTCGTTGAATCAACCTACATGCACGACGTGCTGGCGCGGATACAAGCGACGAAACTGCAAGCCATCGGCCGCGCCTTAACATGGGGGTCAGACCAGGTCTACATCAGTCAGCGAGAAGCGTCGAGGTGCCCAGAATTGCTGCGTTTCGCGGCCGAGCGTGCTTCGCACGTGAGGGTAAGCGAAAAAGCGGCAAGGCTGGGTGCATCGGCGCTTCGCAGCGTCGACTTGTTCCGGCGGCCGTCAGGCCGACGGAACCAAAACATTGCCGTGGGCGCAGTAGTCGTCTTGGGCGAGGATGTCGCCTTCGTGGTAGTAGGCGGCTCGGGCGCGGCAGCCGCCGCAGCCTTGCTTGTAGTCGCAGGTGCCGCAGGAGCCGGAGTAGGCTTGCGTGCGCAGCTTCTCGAATACCGGGCTCGTGTTCCATATCTCGTCGAAGGGTTGTGTGCGCACGTCGCCGGCCTCTTCGGTCATGTAGGCACAGGGGCGCACAATACCCTCGCTGCCAATGACGCAGTACGTGAGCCCCGCGAGGCACCCGCGCGAGAAGCGCGTCTCCACGCCCAGTTGCTTCGCCACGCGCGTGAACTGCGGCGCGCAGGTGGGCTTTACGTCAATGGACACGCTTGCCGCCTTCGTCATAAGGTCGGTGAGCAACTTCTCATTCTCAAGCACCTCAAGCGATGTTTCCTGGATGAACTTGCCGCGACCCACCGGAATCAAAAAGAACACGTAGTGTGCGATGGCGCCTATCTCCACGGCGAAGTCGGTGATGGCGCAAATTTCGTCGCGGTTCCAGTCCACCACGGTGGTGTGCAGCTGAAACGGCAGGCCCGCCTGCTTGCATGCTTCGATGCCCGCCATCGTGAGGTCGTAGGCGTGCTCCAGGCCGCGGAACTTATCGTGCTTCTCGGGCACAAGGCTGTCCACCGAGATACCCATGGCGCACGCCCCGGCCTCCTTCAGGCGCGCGGCCACCTCGGGCGTGATGAGCGTGCCGTTCGAGCCGAACACGGGACGCAGGCCGTTGCTGGCCGCATGCGCCACCAGCTCATAGATGTCCGGACGCATGAGCGGCTCGCCGCCCGAGAAGATCATCACCTTGAAGCCGGCACGCGCAATCTCGTCGATCATCTTCTTGCCCTCGGCGGTCGAAAGCTCCCGGTCGCTGGCTTCCTCGGCGTCCTGATAGCAATGCACACATTTGAGGTTGCATTGGTTCGTCGTCATCCACGACACGAGCATGGGCAACTCCTTTCATCTGGGCGCACCGACAGACGGCGCGCATGACTGCGGCATTCGGAAACGTGAAACGATTGAAAGGAATGCGCCGGTCGGACGCGGTACCAGGAGAGATACGGGAGCGGTACCGCGTCCAACGAGCGCCGAATAAGGCTAGTCGGCCGGGTCAGGGCAGCCGCGATACGCAGCCACAACGGCCTCCAGGTAATTGAACACCGCTTGGCGCAACTCGTCGAATGAACCATCGTCGTTGCCGTGCGGCGCGATGTTTTCCATGAGAATAAAGTTCCGCTCGGCCGTGGCTGCGTCCTGCGATGCATCGAGCGCAAGGTAGCGCTCGGCCAGGTCACGGTTGCGGGGGCTGTCGAGGGGCTCACCCGCGGGCATGAGGCGAATGGTGTCGGCAATAAGCTCGTGCCACTTCGACACGGACTCGCCGCGGGCCACGCGCTCATCGGCGGCTTCGCTCGGCGCGTCCTCGCGAATGCAGGTGAGACGCCAGAAGAACTGGCTTTCGCCCTGGCAGCGCTCCACGGCAGAGGCAAGCGCCTCCCAGTCCGACGGGCCTTCGCCCGCTTCAACGGCCTCATCGTGAAGGGTGCGCAGGGTGGTCATGCGCCGAAACAGCTGCTGGAACTGCTCTTCGATGGCATCCATCTGCTCGTCGGCCAACTCCTGCAGTGCGGCGGGCGCGTCGAAGAGGGCTGCGTCCGATTTGATTTGGGCGAGAGAAAGCCCCAGGTACTTCAAGGTAAGGATGCGATAGAGATCCTTCACGTTGTCGTCGGTGTACAGGCGCTGATTCTGAGGGCCCTTCGCCGACGGCGACAGCAGGCCCTGCTGGTCGTAGTATTGGATCGTGCGCACCGTCACCCCGACGCGGCGGGCAAGCTCGCCCACGGTCAGGTATCGTTGATCGGTCATGCAAGTCTCCTCGTGCGATGCCGCGTCCAGCCGGCGCGACCGCTTCCTCGTCCTTTCGTCGGACGCCCCCGTCCGACGAAACCGAGCATATGCGATGACGCTACGTCATCGTCAACGACAATCTGTGAGCTTCTGGGAAATGGAGCAAAAAAGCGGGAAAACCCCTAACAGTAATCCCTGAGGTAAGGACGAAATAAAAAAGCGCGTCCCGGAAAGGAACGCGCTTTCGTACCGTTATTCAACCTGCGAAGCTAGTCAATCTCTTCGAACTCAAACGCGTCGTCTGCGTCACCGAAGCCGGAGAGATCCTTCTCTACGCGGGAGGGCGTCGGGGTGGCCGGTGCCACGGTTACGGCGTTGGTTTGCGGCGTGGCGTAAGAGCTGCCCTCTTTGTTGATGGGAGCCTGCGCCGGGGAGGTGACAACGCGGCCGGTTGCTGCCTGCTCGGGAGCAGCGACGCGGGCGTGTGCGCTCACGGGCAGCGCGGGCGCGGGCACGTCGCCACCGATCTCGGCCAGCTTGCGCGTTGCGTCGGTGATGAAGTCGGTCAGCAGCTCCTGGTATTCCTCGCGAGCATCCTCGCGGTCGTCCTCAAGCTTCTTGATGGCGTCGAGCACCTTCTGCTTCTCGGTTTCAGCCTTGCCCACAATGCGCTCGGCCTCTTCCTCGGCGTCCTTGATGGTGCTGGCCGCCGTGGCGTTGGCGTTCGCGATAATCTCGTCGGCGGAGCGCTGCGCGATGATGAGCGCCTGGGCGATGGCGTTGTCGTCAGCCTTCTTCGCCGCCAGTTCACGCTCAAGCTCAGCGATGCGCGCGTCTTTGGCCGCCAGTTCCTCATCACTCGCTTTCGCGGCCGGAACCGGCGCATCGTCGATGCGAGCCGGCGTATCAAACCCGGCGAACGAGGTGTCGTCAAGCTGACTTTCCAGCGTCTCGATCTGGTTGTTCAACCCGTCGATTTCGTCGGCGACGTGCTCAAGGAACACGTCCACTTCGTCGACGTCGTAGCCCTTGCGGTCTATCGAGAAACTTTGGTTGTGTATCTCAGCCGAGGTGATTGCCATGTCGATCCCTTCGTTACGTCCGCGCGCGAACGCGGTCAGGCGCAGTTAAAACAAACCTATCACTAATCGTACCCCGAATTGTAATACAAGCAGGGCAATGATAGGGGTTACATCCACCATACCTCCAAGAGGTGGTATGAGCTTCTTAAAAAGGTTGAGGTACGGATCGCACACTTTGCCCAAAATGCGGTAGATATCGGCAAGGATGCCGCGGTCGGTGGGCAGCCACGACATGATGACATACACGAACAGCACCATGCTGTACGCATCGGCAAGTGACACGATGAGGTACTTCAGGCTTAGCACAGGCCTTGCTCCTTAGAACGTAAAGGCAGGTCAAACTTACAATGCAAACATGCTCCAGCGCTACAGCACACCTTGGTTGCGCAGGGCACTTCGTTCGGCCTCGGTCAAAGCATCGCCGCGCGTGATGGCGAACACCTTGTCGGCAACGCATTCCACACGGGCATCGAGCGCGCTCGACACGCCAAACGAGAAGTCCAGGATGCGCTTGGCCAGCGAATCAGGCGTGTTGCGCAACGCAAGCACCACAGCATCCCCCGCCTTGAGCACCTTGGCCACGCGCTCAACCTCGCCATACGCGGCCGGCTTGATAACCGTGAGCGAACGCGAGGGACCATGGGCCGCCGAACCGGAGCCAGCGTAGGCTTCGTACGGGTCAAACGCGCCGGTCACTGCCGAGGACGTTGTACTGGCAGTTGACGACGTGGTGGCCGCATGGGCACCCGCTCCGACAGACGCTGCGGACGTGCTGGGCTCGAAGAGCGAGTTCAGCCCCTCAGACCTCTCACGCTGAGCCGCCGTGTGGGCCGGCGAAGACGGCGCGGGTGCGGTGGCATTCACCACCGTGCGCTCGCCGCGGTAGCCACCAGCCGTTGCAGAAGCGCTGCTCACGCGGCGCGGCGGCAGCGGATCACGATTCAAGCTGTCGGGCACCTGCGTGTGGGCACGCACGTCGTCGATGGACACCAGCTTGGGGAACTCGGAGTCCGACGCGCCTGTACGTGAGGAACGCCCACCACGCGCGGGACGCGTGGTCACGGGCGCGTACGGATCGTAGCGCGAGGCCGGAGCTGCATCGTCGTAGTCCGGGCCGTATTCGCCATACTCGTCGTCATAGGTGCCGTAGTCGTCGGCGTAATCGTCGTAATACTCATCCTGGCCGTGATCGGCCTCGGCAAAGCCGAGTTTCGACTTAATGCCGTCGAGCATTCCCCCATGCTCCGATTTCTTGATTCTGGGCAGCTCCATGTTCACCACCTGCTTCGTTTGATTCCGACGGTCGAACCGCCGCTGCGTTTCATCCTGCTGCTGTTATACAGGCCACGTCCCCGCGCCTGCGACTTCACTTTTCAAAGGCGTCGTCAAACACCGCTCTTCCGATGCGCACTATGGTAGCGCCCGCGGCCACGGCCTCGCGCCAGTCTTCGCTCATACCCATAGAAAGCCCATCGAACGCCGCCGCCTGCTCGGCGTCCAGGCCAGCGCGCAGTTCATCGCGCAAACGGGCCAGCCCTTCGAAGGTTTCGCGCGCGGTGGCCGCGTCTCCACGGGGTGCCATGGTCATGAGGCCGCGCACGCGCACGTTGGGAAGCGCGGTGCACACCTCCAGAAGTTCGCGCACGTCAGCGGGCGTGCGACCGCTTTTGCTGGCCTCGCCCGATACATTCACCTCAAGAAGCACGTCTTGTATCTTGCCTGCGGCGCGGGCCGCTTCGTCAATTTTGCGCGCGTGCCGCTCTTCGAAAAGCGAATGAATGAGCGCGGCTGACCCCACGATATCCGGGATGCGCCGCGACTGAATATTTCCAATAAAGTGCCACGTGGCCTGCGGATACACTGCCGCTTTCTGCACGAGGCCCTCGGGGCGATTTTCGCCGAAGTCGTGCGCGCCCGCTACCAGGGCCTCACCCACTGCTTCCGGCCCCACCGTCTTGGAGACGGCGACAACGCGCACCTCGCGTGGGTCACGGCCGGCGGCTCGACACACCTCCGCCACCTCCGCGGCTACCTTCTTATAGCGTTCTTCAACGCCCACGAACAATCACCCTTTCTGCAATACCGCAAACGCGCCGTGGCGGCCGCACCGGCCCCCAGACGCGCGGTAGGAGAAGTACTCATCAGAATGGCAGACCGTGCACACCCCCGCATCGGCAATGCGGCTTGGTTGCACACCCGCCTGCTCAAGGTCGCGCGTGATGGCGCGCGCCAGGTCAACGTGATGCGCATCGGGTGCCACTTCTGCGCCGAAGCGCTGCACGAACTGTTCGCGCACATCAGCACCCGTTTCAAAGCAGCACGCACGAATGTGGGGTCCCAGGTAGGCATTCAGCGTGGAAGCTGCCGTGCGCTCATCAACACCTGTCTCGGCCGCCTCGCGCGCCGCAACGAGCCGCGCGGCCTTGCCCGCCACGCCCGCCACCGCGCCGCGCCACCCCGCGTGCGCAACGGCGAAGCGCCCCGAGGGCGCAGCCACAATCACCGGGACACAGTCGGCAAAGCACAGAAGCGCCACCACCTCAGGCGCGCCCACTACCAGAATATCAGCGCCAGCCGCAGCGTGGCGGCGCGCCTCTTCCACTGCAGCCGCATCGGCCGAGGTCACTTCCACGGCTTCGTCACCGTGCACCTGGCTGGGAACAAGGAGCGGCGCGTCTGCCGCGCCCAGCGCTTCCAGCAAAAGCGCGCGGTTCACCTCCACCGCAGACAGGTCGTCGTCCACGTGCGATCCCAAATTCAAGCTGTCGTACGGCGCTTCACTCACCCCGCCCCCACGCGCCGTGAAGGCAATGCGCAGGCCCGTGCGCTCAAACAGCGACTCGTCGGTGAGCGCGGATATGCGACGCGCGCCAAACAGGCGCGCGTCGAGATGTGGTTTTGGAAGCTCCACGATGTTCGCGAGCATGCGGGCGAACCCTTAGCGCTGGCGCTTCAGGAAGTCGGGAATGTAATCCTCATCCGCAAAGCGACCGCTGTTCGACGACGTGGAGAACGACACCGGCGGCGCAGAAGGCTGCGGCGTGGACACCGGCATCGACGGCTCCGGCGTGGTGGATGCAAACAGGTTGCTGCGCGAGAAGTCCATGGAGGACTGCTGCTGGCCGTTGGACTTAAAACCCGTGGCAATAACCGTGATGCGCACCTGGTCACCCATGCCCTCATCGACAATCTGGCCGTAGATGATGTTGGCGTTCTCGTCGGCGCAGGCCTCAACGGTGCGAGCCGCGGCATCCACTTCGGTAAGCGTCAAGTCAGGCCCACCGGCAATGGAGAACAGCACGCGCGAAGCACCCGCGATGGAGGTCTCCAGCAAGTTCGAGTTCGTGGCCTGCTGAGCGGCGTCGAGCGCACGGTTTTCGCCCTGCGCAATGCCGATGCCCATCATGGCCGTGCCAGCATCCTTCATGACGGTGCGGATGTCCGCGAAGTCAAGGTTGATGAGGCCCGGAATGGTGATGAGGTCGGTCACGCCCTGGATGCCCTGGCGCAGCGTGTCGTCGGCGATGCGGAACGCGTCCAGCATGCTCGTTTTCTTGTCAACAATTTCCAGCAAGCGGTCGTTCGGGATAACAATGAGCGTGTCAACTTTTTGCGACAGCAGATCGACACCCTGCTCGGCCTGGTTCCGGCGCGTACGGCCCTCAAACGAGAACGGCTTGGTAACCACGCCCACCGTCAGCGCGCCAATTTCTTCGCGCGCAATTTCAGCAATAATAGGAGCGGCGCCCGTACCCGTGCCGCCGCCTTCGCCAGCCGTAACGAACACCATGTCCGCTTCGGCAAGCGCCTCGCGAATTTCCGCGCGGCTTTCTTCCGCCGCCTGGCAACCCACCTCAGGATTCGCACCGGCACCCAGGCCGCGTGTCAACTCCTCGCCGATGTGAATCGTCTTGTCGGCATCCGACATGAGCAAGGCCTGTCGGTCGGTGTTCACGGCGATAAACTCGACGCCACGCACCCCCGCCTCGACCATGCGGTTCACGGCATTCGTGCCGCCGCCTCCGACACCGACGACCTTAATGACCGCCAAATGATCGGAACCCATTTTGTTTGGCATTGTATCCTCCACACCTGCTGCGTTTTGAGTCTGCGATTCCCGTTGGGTACAGTTCACGTGGGGTTATTGTACACGATGCTCAACCATTTGCAAATTACACCGAGGTAATGAAAACCGCACGTCCACAGATATAGCGGATGAACGGAACTGAGCCGTGCGCCTTATAAGGATTACGCGCCCGCGCAGGCGAAAACGCCGCTTCAAAAAGCGCTACAGCGCGCGCCAGGTGGGGCGTTCGACGGCTCGGACGTTGATGTAAACGACATCCGGGTTGTCTTCCATGATTTTGAGGCAGACGCGTTCCTTTTCGCGGATGTCGTCTGCTTTGCCGAAGGCTATCTCTACGCCGCTGTCCAGTTCGAGCTTTGTTTCCTCGGGACCGGCGGCCGATACCTTGGTGACGTGGTCGGCCAAATCGGTGGTCAGGCCCGACACAATGTCAAGCGCGTTATTCACGTTATCGTCGGAGCAGTACGTGCCGATGTCGGCCTTCGTTGCGTAGGGTACGTCGGTGATAGCCAGCACGGCGGCGGCATCCTCGTACACCTTGGGGCTGGTGGCCTTACCTGTTTCGGACTCGGGGTCGGGGATGGGCATGAGCCACATGTGATCCGATGCGATGGCCCACTGCTTGACAGACGTGGCGTCCTCGGTGGGCACGTGCACCACTGCAGCGATGGTACGCTCGGTTACCGCCAGTTCCAACGTGTTGGGAAATACGCGTTTGACCTGCGCGTCTTTCACCCACGAGTTCTTCAGCAGCCGCTCGCGAATGCCGGAGGCATCCACGCGCAGAAGCGTGGTGTTCGCGGGCACGTTCGCCATGTTCGTCATGTCGTTGGCCGTGAGGTGCTCCACGCCGGAAACTGTCACGTTTTCGATGGCGAATGCGTCGGAGTAGTACACGGCAACGCCGCCGCCCACGAGCGCGGCCACCACGCAGAGCACGGCCACAATGCGGATGACGTGGCGACGGTAGGTGTTGTGGGCGCGCTGGGCACGTTCGGCGCGGTCGAGGTCACCCACGCGCACCGACGTGATGCGCTGCTGCGGACGCGGCGAACCCGTGTAGCGGCCGCCCGGCATAGCGCGGTAGGCCCCGGCCTGCGAAGGGCGCGACGAAGTGCGCCCGGAACTGGTCGGACGATTCCCCTGCCGCGTGCTCCTGCCCGCCTTCGCTTGCGAGCGGGTAGAACGCGACGAGGGCGCTGGCGTCCGTCCGCGTCCTGACTTACTGCGAGAACCCGAGGAAGCGGACTTCCGGTTGTAATTCGATGCCATAGGTTTCGCTTACCTTCGCCTGTACGAGTTCGATAAGATCCTTCACGTCGCGCGCCGTGGCGTCGCCCGTGTTCACGATGAAATTCGCGTGCAGCTCGCTCACCTGCGCGCCTCCCTTACACACGCCCTTGAGCCCGGCGCCTTCCACGAGCGCGCCCGCCGAGTTGCCCTCGGGGTTGCGAAACACGCTGCCGCACGAGGGGTCCGACAGCGGCTGTGTCTTCTTGCGCCGCGCGAGCGAGGCCTCCATCTTACCGCGGATGAAGAACGGATCGGCAGGCTCTACGGAAAGTTCGCATTCGAGAATGATGTCCTCGGGGCGAAACGAGCTGGTGCGATAGTCCCACGCAATCTCGTCGCCCGCACGGCGCACAAGGCCCTCACCTGGGGTGAACGTGGTCACCGAGGCCACGCGCTCGCCTATCCACTCGTCACGCGAGCCGGCGTTCATACGCAGCGCGCCCCCCACCGTGCCCGGGGTACCCACGGCGAACTCAAGCCCCGCAAGCGAGCGGCGAAACGCCTCCTGCACCACCGACGACAGCGGCACGCCCGCACCCACGCAAAAACGCTGCGTGTCCTCGTCGAAGCGGCAGGTGCGAAAATCCCGCCCGAGCGCTATCACCACGCCGGGAAAGCCCTCGTCAGCCACCAGTAAATTACTGCCGCGGCCAACGACCACCCACGGTACGTCCGTGCGTTCGCACGCTTCCACCAGCCGCGTGAGCGCGCCGATGGACGCCACCTGCACGTAGAAGCGCGCGGGGCCGCCGATGCGGTACATCGTGTGGCGGCTCATGGGTTCGGAAGGATACACATCGGCGTCGAAACGACCGTCGACGAGCAGCGCCTCCAGCGGCGAAGATGCGTGGCGTGCGGTCACGGCTGCCCTACCTTTGGGTGGGGGCTGCGGAAGCCGCGCTCGAGTCGCCCGCGTGCAGCACCTCAACCAGCTGCGGCCCGATGGCCGTCACGTCGCCCGCACCCATGGTGATAACCAGGTCACCCGCGTTCGCTTTCGCGGCCAGATACGGCACCACTTCAATGCGGCGCGGCACGTAGGCCGCCTCGGGGTGACCCGCATGATCCAACACCACGTTGAGGAACGTCTTGCCACTCACACCCGGGATGGGCGCCTCGCCCGCCGGATACACGTCCATGAAGGTGACGGAATCCGCCGCGTCGAACGCGCGGCCAAATTCGTCGGCCAGCACCTCGGTGAACAGGGGGGCACGCGAGTAGCGGTGCGGCTGGAACAGCACGTGCACGTGGCGATAGCCCAAGCGCGAGGCCGCCTCAATGGTGGCCGCAATCTCGGTCGGGTGGTGCGCGTAATCGTCCACCACCGTAATGCCGGCCGCCTCCCCTACCAAATCGAAGCGGCGGCGCACGCCGGCAAAGTTGCCTATGGCCTGGGCTGCCACCAGCGCATCCATGCCCAGCGCGTCAATGAGCGTTATAACACCTGCGGCATTGAGTGCGTTATGCGAGCCAGGATTCTGCTTAATGTGAGCCGCCAGTACGCGCCCGTCAGGCAGCGCGAGCGAAAAGTCACTCCCCACGCCCTTCGGCTCAAACGACACAATGCGCGCGTCGCAGTCTTCGCCAAAGCCGTACGTGATGACCGGGCGGCCGGTGGAGCGTGCCAAGCGAGTGAGTTCTGCGTCGTCGCCGCAGACCACGGCCACGCCGCCATCCTCGGGCACCGATGCAATGAACGCGCCAAACTTCTCGTAGATTTCGTCGAGGTCGCGGTAGTGATCCAAGTGATCGGCCTCGATGTTGGTCACCAGCACAGCGCGCGGCGACAAGTACGTGAACGACTTGTCGCTTTCGTCGGCCTCCACCACGTAGTGCGGCCCGCGCCCGGAATGGGCGTTGGTGCCGTAGGCGCGCACGATGCCGCCAATGAGGAACGTGGGGTCTTCGCCCATGTCATCCAGCACGCTGGCCAGCATAGAAGACGTGGTGGTCTTGCCGTGCGTGCCCGCCACCGCAAGCGTTTCCAAGTCGCGGCCCAAATGCGCCAGCATCTGCGCGCGGTGCCAAATGGGCAGGCCACGTTCTTGGGCGGCGCGGTATTCGGGGTTGTTGTCCAAAATGGCCGTGGACACCACCACGCGGTCGGGCGCCGCATCGGTACATCCCGGGCCACCGGGAATATTCGCCGCATCGTGGCCAATGTGCACGTCGATGCCTGCCGCTTTCAGCTGCTTGGTGTAGCGGCTTTCCTTCAAATCCGAGCCGCTCACGCACAGGCCCTGGTCAAACGCCACGCGCGCAATGCCACTCATGCCGACGCCGCCCACCCCGATGAAGTGCACCGAGCGCAGGTTGCAATTGTCGTTGGTATCCATATCGTAGTGCCTTTCCTCTGCGAGCCTTCCATGGTAACCAAAGAGGGCCTAACGCGCCGCCTCCATCACAACATCTGCCAATCTTGCAGCCGCGTCCTCAGTTTTTTGCGCGCGGGCCGCTGCACTCATGCGTGCGCGTACGTCCGCATCATCCAGCAGCGAGTGCACAAGCTGCGCGAACTCGGGGCCTTCTACCTTGTCGTCTGCCACCAGGTACGCGCAACCCGCTTCCACGTAGGCGCGCGCGTTCGTGGTCTGGTGGTCTTCGGTGGCGAAGGGGAACGGCACAAGCAGCGCCGGCAACGCCCGCGCCGACACTTCGGCAAGCGACGAGGCCCCCGCGCGCGACACGATGGCATCGGCCGCCGCCATGGCCGCACCCATAAAGTCCAGGTAGCCGAAGAGGTGCCAGCGCTTTTCTTCTTCCGGCGTGAGCGCCAGGGCATCACGCACGGCGTCATACTCCTTCGGACCCGTGACGTGCACCACATGCACATCAGGCGCGGACAGAAGGTCACCCTTCATGGCGCACACCGCCTGGTTGAGGTGGCGCGCACCCAGGCTGCCGCCCGTCACCAACAGCAGGCGCGCGTCCTCCGGCACGCCCAAACGCTCGCGACCTTCGGCGCGTGTGGCCGACAGCACGCTGCGGCGCACCGGGTTGCCCGTCAGCACCACGCGCGAGCGCGCGGGTTCTTTCAGCGGAGCGGCGGCATGCTCGTAGGTGAGACACACGGCGCGCGCCTTCTTCGCCAGGTACTTGTTTGCCATGCCCATGACGGAGTTTTGCTCGTGTATGACCACGGGAATGCCCAACTTTTCGGCCGCGCGCCCCACGGGAATGCACACGTAGCCGCCGAAGCACACCACGATGTCGGCACCAATCTCGGCAAGCCACTTCTTTGCGGCACCCGTGCTCTTTTGGATTTTCGCCACGCCCTTTGGCAGCGTGAGCGGGTGGTTGCGATTGAAACCAGCGGCCTCGAACGCCTGAAACGGGATGCCCGCCTCGCGCACAAGCCGCCCCTCCACGCCCTGTGGGGTACCGGCGAAACGCACGTCGCAGCCGCGCTCTTTCAGCACCTCGGCCAGCGCAAGCGCCGGGTTAATATGACCAGCGGTTCCGCCGCCGGAAAGTACGACCAGCATGTTCTACCTCCTGTTGCTGCGGGCGCGCGACGAACCACTGCGCGGCTCGGCCGGCTCGGCGCGCACAACGCGTAAGTCGGCGCGACGGCGCTCGTAGACCTCGGACACATTCGACCCCTGCGACACCGACAAGATCAACCCCACCATCATAAGCGAGGCAATGAGCGACGAGCCGCCGGACGATATGAACGGCAGCGGCTTTCCCACCACGGGGAACCACCCGATAACCATGGCGATATTCAGAAACGCCTGGAACGCTATCATAATAGTAAGACCGCCGGCAATCATGGTACCGAACCCGTCGGGTGCCGAGCGCGCCACGCGCATGCCAGCGTACAAAAACAGCAGGAACAGCACGATAACTGCCAGCGCGCCCACCAGCCCCAATTCCTCAGCAATGATGGCGAAGATGAAGTCGGTGTCGGACTGCGTGAGGTACAAGAACTTCTCGTGCGAGTTGCCCAACCCCACACCGAACAGGCCACCGCCCGAGATGGCATAGAGCGAGTGAATGAGCTGGTAGCCCGTGCCGTAGCCACCCTCGCCGTCGTTCCACGGGTTCAGAAACACCATGAGGCGCGCGCGGCGGTACTCCGACCCGAAGATGCCCACCAGGCCAAGCGCCACCACAGCCAGGAGCACCACCACAATCACACGCGTGGGCACCTCGCCCAGCCACATGACCGCGACAATACCCACGACGCAGATCATGGCCGTGCCGAGGTCCGATTGCTGCACCAACACCAGCAGCACGGGGGCCAGCACCAGCAGAAATATCAGCACGAAGAAAGTGGACACCGTAAGTTGGCCGTCGCGGAAATCCGAGAACAGGCGCGCGGCCACCAGCACGAGCGCAATCTTGGCGAACTCCGAGGGTTGGAGGCTGGCGCCTCCCACGGCAAGCCAGCGACTCGCGCCCCACTCGTCTTCACCCACGCCCATAAACGCGGTAGCCAGCAGCAGCACAAACGCAACGCCCCACACAATCCAGACGGCGTTACTCTTCCAAAGCGTATAGGGGATGAACTTCCACAAAATGATGGCGAGCACAATACCCACGGCGGCGTACTTTACCTGGCCCACCATGTCGGCCATGGGGTTGACCTCGGCCGGGTCACCCGTGGAAAGCGCAATGACCGACGAGGTGGAATACACCATGACGAAGCCCAACAGCAGCAACGCCAGTGTGGTCAGCAGAAGGATGATGCGCGGTCCCATGATGTGCGCGGGGACTTCCCGCGCTCCGCGCGCGCCCCGGGCAGCCATGACAAGCCTACCCTTCCGCGCGGGCTGCGCGCTGGGCTACGAGCGCCTTAAAGACACGCCCCCGCTCTTCGAAGGAGCCGAACTCATCAAACGACGCGCAGGCCGGGGACAGCAACACCACGTCCCCCGGGCGTGCGGCTGCGAGTGCCGCGTCGAAGGCGTCTTCCAGGTGGGCGGCGCGCAGGACGGAGAAATCCTCAGATACAGATCCACTAAAAGCTTCGCTAAAGCGTGACCCCGCTTCGCCAAAGCACACGACCGCGCGGGTGTGTGCGTGCGCGGCTTCTACCAGCGGTGCGAGGTCGGTTCCCTTGTCGTCGCCGCCCAGAAGCGCAATCACGCCCGTGCCGGGGAACGACGCGAGCGCCTTCAGCGTGGCGTCCACATTCGTGGCCTTGGAGTCGTTAACGCACGTGACGCCTGCCACCGAACCGCACGGTTCGATGCGATGCTCAAGCGGTGCGAAGGTGCGCAGGCCGCGCGCAACGGATGCCTCATCAGCGCCAAGAGCCAGCGCGCAGGCCGCCGCAGCAAGGGCGTTGCCCGCGTTGTGTGCGCCTTCGATAAGCAACTCGTCGGCGCGCACGAGCGCGTGCTCGCGGCCGCCCAATGCCACGGTAAGCGTGTCATCAGCGGCGATGAAGGCCGCGTTGTGGCTGCCGCAGCGCGCACGCATGTCGCCTGCCAAACCCTCTGCCGTGCCCAGCGGCACGTAGGCAAACCCGCGTTCATCGCCGAGCGCGCGCAGGCGCCTCACCTCAGCACGCACGATGTCGTTCGTCGCGTCAAGCACCGCCACAGAACCCGGTATGTCCGCCAAGTTCGCCAGCAACTTCAACTTAGCGTCACGATACGCCTCAAACGTGCCATGCCAGTGCAAGTGATCAGAGGTAATGTTCAGCAGCGCCGCCGCGTTTGGCGCAAACTGCCTTGTGGAGGCCAACTGGTAGGACGACACCTCAGCCACATACACGTCAGTGCGCCCCGCCGCCACGGCGGCAATGCACGTGTCGCCGATGTTGCCCACGGCCGCGGCACGCGTTCCCGCTTCGCGCATGAGGTGCGCGACAAGGGACGCCACCGTTGTCTTGCCGTTCGTGCCGGTGACGGCCGCCCACCGGCTGTCCGCCGCGCTCTCGCGCCAGGCGAATTCCACTTCGCTCACTGTTTCGGCGCTGGTCGCGGCACCGGACGCATAGAGCGCCGAAGACTGGGGAATACCAGGGCTCGGCACGCAGATATCAAACGCGGGGTTCTGCTCACGCACAGGCAACGCAGCCACCAGTTCGGCCACGGCATCATCGCCGAACGCCACGTGCGCACCGGCCGCAGCCGCTTGGGCCGCGAACGCCTCGGACGCATCCGTGCGTGCGCCGGCCGCTATAGCCAGCGCTTCCACGCGCTCGCCCACCAGCGGCAGGCAGTAGTCCACCATGGCGCGGCCGGAGGCCCCCAGGCCCAAAATAAGCACACGCCCCAGGCGCATTGGCGCGCATCGACGCCCTTCGATGAAGCCCTCGCGCGTCATACCCTACGCCACCGCCATGAGCGACTCGGCGAAGTACAGCGAGAAACCGCAGGCCGCAAGCACACCGGAGATAATCCAGAAGCGCACAACCACCTTCGTCTCGCTCCACCCCTTCTTCTCGAAGTGGTGATGCAACGGCGCCATGAGGAAGATGCGCTTGCGGGTTTTCTTGAAGTAGAACACCTGAATCATGACGGACAGGGCCTCGGCCACAAACAGGCCGCCAATGATGATGGAGATGAACTCGGTCTTCGTGAGCACAGCCAGGCACCCAAGCGCCATGCCGAGCGCAAGCGAGCCGGTGTCGCCCATGAAGATGTCGGCCGGGAACGAGTTGAACCACAGAAACCCGACGCACGCGCCCGCGATGGCGGCCGCAAAGATGGCGGGCTCCAGAAGGTCGGAGCGGTACGCGATGGCGGCCATAACAATCATAACAATCATGACGGTGCCGGCGGCCAGGCCGTCCAGCCCGTCAGTGAGGTTCACCGCGTTGCACAAGCCCACCAACAGGATATTCACGAACAAGAGGTAGAGCCACGGAATGGCGATGCCGTCGCCAATGGGCACCACCGTGGTGAGAATGCCGAAGTCAAATGTGTAGATAAACGGAATCTCCACCGTGGGCTCAATGCCAATGAGGTTCACTGCCACCAGGCAAAACACCGTGGCAATGGCGAACTGGCCCACCAGTTTCATCTTCGGCGTAAGGCCGAGCGAGCGCTCTTTGATCACCTTCGACGCATCGTCGACCAAACCCAACAGACCCGTGAGCACCGTGGCACCCAACAGCACAAACGTCTCGGGCGTGGGCATGCCTACCACAAGCGCCGTCGCGATAACGGCAATGAGCATGATGACGCCACCCATGGTGGGCGTGCCTTGCTTGACCAGGTGACTCTCGGGGCCGTCAGCGCGCACCTGCTGACCGATGTGGCTGGATTTGAGGAACCTAATCCAAAACGGCGTGAGCGCCATGGTAACCACAATGGCCAGTACAATGGCCAAAAACACGAGAAACGTTGGATATTCCGAAAAGATAGCAAACATATCAGTTGACCAGTCCTTCGACCACGCGCTCCAAACCCATGAAATGCGACGCCTTCACCAAGACAGCATCCCCGGGCTCCAGATACGCATCCAAATCTCCGAGCACCTCCGCGACGCAGTCGGCGCGCACGATGCGCGCCGGATCCATACCCGCCTGCTCAGCGGCGTCCGCAATGAGACGCGCCAGTTCACCCACACAGATGAGACGCTCAAGCGGAAGCGACCCCGCCAGCGCACCCACCCCTTCGTGGCACGCCGGGGCGTATTCGCCCAGCTCGCCCATATCACCCAGTACCGCAACACGACGACCGGGCACTTCCAGCGCGCAGAACGTGCGCAGGGAAGCCCGCATGGAATCGGGGTTGGCGTTGTACGCGTCGTTGACCACGGTGTAGCCCGCGCGTGCAGCAAGCACTTCCTGGCGGCCCGCCTCCGGCTCGGCGTGCGAAAGCGCCTCGGCCACGGCGGCAAGCGACATACCAAAGGCGCGCCCCACCGCTGCGGCAGCGCAGGCGTTCGCCACGTTGTGCAGGCCTCGCAGAGTGAGCGAACAGGGCGCGGTTTCCACCGCGGGCGCGGGCGCAGCCGCGTCGTCGTCACCAAACCCGCAGGCACACAACGTGAAGTGCGGACGACCCTGCTCATCAAGCGTCACATCTTCAGCCCACATGCGTGCCGGAGCAGCCTCGTCGCCGCTCCCCTGCCCGCAGCGCTCAGGCGCCTGCGACGAGCCGTCGAACAGCACCGTTGCCACCCCGCGCGCATCCACGTGTGCATCGGCGCGCACGAAGTCTGCGAAGTCGTCATCGGCATTCACGAACGCGCGGCCCACCCCTTCAGGCAGCTCACGCAAAAGCTCCGCCTTGGCGCGCGCGATATTCTCGCGGCTCCCCAGAAGCTCAATGTGGCTTTCGCCCACGTTGGTAATGAGGCCCCAGTCGGGACGCACGAACGCGCAGAGCGCGGCAATCTGGCCCGCGCCGCGCATGCCCATCTCCACCACTACCGCTTCGGTGTCGGGTTCGGCGGTAAGCAGCGTCTTGGGAACGCCCAACTCGTTGTTCTGGTTACCGGCCGTAGCCACCACCGTGTGCGCCGCGGCCAACACGTCGCGCACGAGGTTTTTCGTAGTGGTCTTGCCCGTGGAACCTGTGAGCGCAATAACGCGGCCCTTCAAGTGGCCGCGCCATTCACGCGCAATGTCAGTTACCGCATGAGTCGTATCGGGCACGTCGATGAGCGCCGCGCCCAACTCGCGCGCAAGAGTGCGCACCGACTGGTCTACCGGCTGCATGACCAGTGCCCCCAGCGCCCCCGCGCGTAGCGCCGCAGCAATGAAGGCGTGGCCATCCACCCGCTCACCCGGCAGTGCCACATACAAATCACCCGGATGCACCTCGCGCGAATCCCAGGTTAGCCCCGTCAACAGCGCCCGAGCATCCACCGGTTCCACCACGAAGGTGCCCCCGGTACACGCCGCTATCTGCTTCGCATTCAAGCGCATGGGCTACTTCGCTTCCTCATCAAGCAGGCCGCCAAACGCGCGCTTCAATTCCTCAGCCGCTACCACCCGATCGTCGAACGACAGCACCTCGTCACCCACCAGTTGGTAGTCCTCGTGGCCCTTGCCCGCAATGAGCACCACGTCATCCGGGCGCGCGTACGCCAGCGCGAGCGCAATGGCCGCGCGGCGGTCGGGTTCCACGGCGTAGCGCTCGCCCGCCGGACCCATGCCCGCCACGATGTCGTCGATGATAGCCAGCGGGTCCTCGTGGCGCGGGTTGTCGCTCGTGACCACGGCAAAGTCAGCCGAAAGCGCTACCTTACCCATGATGGAGCGCTTCGACGCGTCGCGGTCGCCGCCGCACCCAAACACGCAGATGGTGCGCCCGCGTGCTAACTCTTTAATGGACCCCAGCGCCTTCTCCAGCGCATCAGGTGTGTGCGCATAGTCCACAAACACGGCCACGCCACCGTCGCACGGCGCACTCACGCGCTCCAGGCGCCCGGGAATCTGCGGCGCATCCTTCAGCGCATCAACAATGGTGTCGGTCGAAATGCCCAGCTGCAGCGCAATGCCGAACGCGCACATGACGTTCTCCACATTGAAGCGGCCCACCAGTGGGTAGCGCAGGTTCACGCGGCTACCGCGCACCTCAAGTTCCACCTCGGTGAGCGTGGGAGTATAGCGCACCTTCACGGGATGAATTTGCGCGGCGGGGTCAAAGCCCGTCGTAATAATGCTGTCCTCAGCCGACGAGCAGCGACGCAGCAACTCCTTGCCCCACTTGTCGTCGATGCAGATAACGCGCCGAGCCGGGTAATCCTTCGAGAACAGGCGCGCCTTCGCTTCGAAGTACGCTTCAAACGTGTGGTGGTAGTCCAGGTGATCCTGCGTGAGATTCGAGAACGCCGTCACGGCAAACTGAGTACCCCACGTGCGCTCCAAATCCAGCGCGTGCGAACTCACCTCCATAGCCACCACGTCGCAGCGCGCGTCGCGCATGCGGGCGAACGTGGCCTGCAAATCGGGCGACTCGGGCGTCGTGCGCGCGGATTTCTCCTGCTCATCGCCTATGCGCACGCCCACGGTACCAATCACGCCCGTACGCTTGCCCGCCTCGCGCGCAATGTGTTCCACCAAATAGGTAGTGGTGGTTTTGCCGTTCGTGCCGGTAATGCCCACCAGCGAGAAATCGCGGGAGGGATGATCGTAGAAGTTCGCGGCGGCCGCAGCCATGGCCTTGCGCGTGTCGGTAACCACTACTTCGGTGACATCCGTCGCGTCGGCCAGATACACCTTGCGCTCCACCACCAGCACCTTGGCGCCGCGGTTGATGGCGTCTTGCGCAAACGAGTGGCCGTCGGTGGTCAGGCCCACAATGCAAAAGAACGCGTCGCCTGGCTGCACGCGGTCGCTGCGGTAGGCGATGCCGCCCACTTCTTCGTCAGCGTTGCCGATAATAGTGCAGTTCACGCCCGCGAAAAGCTCGGTGCAGGTTTTCCCCATGATGATCTATCCTCATTCCGGCAAAATCTGGAAACGGTCGATGGCAGTAGCCATTATATCCTTAAACAGCGGAGTGACCACACCGTCTGAGGGAACCTCGTTCGCACCCACAAAACAAACCAATTGACTTGACGAGTCGGCCAGAAAACCGGTGAAGGCCAGGTTGTACACGCCTTCGCGGTAGCCCTTGCCCTGCTCATAGATCTCGGCCGTGGACGTTTTGCCCGCCACATTGAAGCCCTCAATGGCGGCCTTTTTGCCGGTACCTTCCGTGACCACCGTCTTCAGCATGTCGGTCATCTGCGGAATGGCGGCCTTGTTTTCCACCACGTCTTCAGTGGGATAGCAGATTTTCTCACCTGTTTGCGGCTTACTAATAAGGAAGTGCGGGGTGCACTCCACGCCGTTATTGGTAAGCGCGCCGTAGAAGCGCGTCATCTGGAGCGGCGTGACGGAAATGCCCTGGCCGAAGCTGACGTTGTACGCGCCGACGCGGCTGAGTTCGTCGAACGGCACCATGTAACCCACTACGTCCGAGCCTTCCACGCCCTCACCGGGGAAATCCACGCCCGTCTTCTCGTGCAGGTTGTACTTTAATATGTAGTCGTACAGCTTGTCGAAGCCCATGTTCTGCGCGGCCAGCGAGATGCCGATGTTCGACGACTGGTCCATGATCTGCCGCAACGTGAACGTGGCGTCGCCGCGGTCGTGCGCGTCAGAAATGACGTAGCCATCGGCCTCCAGCGTGGCGGGGCAGAACAGTTCGGTATCAGGCGTCATGGTTTCCGTTTCCAGCACAGCCATGGCGGTTACCGATTTGAAGATGGAACCCGGCTCGAACAGGTCCGACACACTCTTGAGTTCGGTGGCACCCGTCTCAACTTTCGAGCGGTCGGCGGGGTTGAACAGCGGAAGCGACGCGGCGGCGTAGATTTCACCCGTGGCGCCGTCCATAACCACCGCATTGCCGCCGGTGGCGCTGAGGTCCTTCACGCCCGAGGTCAGGCGCTCTTCCACAAACTGCTGTAACTCCAGGTCAATGGAGATAATGATGTCCTGGCCGTCCACCGCCGGGGTTGATTCGTGCACGCCGCCGGGAATGGGCTGGCCGTCGCGCCCGCGTTCGGCCTCGTAGTAGCCCGGTTCGCCGGACAGGATGTCGTCGTAGTATTTTTCCAGGCCCGTGAGGCCCTTGTAGTATTCGCGACCCGCCTCTTTGTCGAGCGCAATCTCGCAACTGCCCACAATCTGGCCCGCAATCTGGCCATTCGGGTATTCGCGACGCGTGTCGGCAATGAAGTAAATGCCCTTGAGCTTAAGCTCCTTCACCTTCTGCGCCACCTCAACGTCGGCCTTGCGTTTGACGAAGGCGAACGTGGAGGTGTTGGCGGCAAGAATGTCCTCGTAGTCGGCCATCTCTCCACCCAGTACGCCGGCAAGCGCCTTGGCGGTGCCGCGAATGTCTTCCACCTCAGAGGGGTTTGCATAGATGGTGGTGGCATCCACGCTCACAGCCAGCACCGTGCCGTTGCGGTCGTAAATGGTGCCACGCCGAGGCTCTATGCCAAAGCCCACCGTGCGCGCTTCCTGGGCCTGCGCCGAATACTCCGGCGCCACGATGACCTGCAAATACACCAGGCGTGCCAACAGCAAAAGCGCAATAACGCCAAACACCACTATAGGAAAGAAGGCGCGGCTGGACTCAGCCGCTTCCACAAAGGATGACGCACGCGAAGACCCCGCGAACGCACGGCCCTGGCCGCCGCGCGCGGCGCGGGACGTGTGGGACTTGCCCGCCACGATGCTACTCCGCGGTTCCGGCGGCGATCTGCACGCTCTTGGACAGGGAAAGGTTACCAGCCGCGTCGTAGGCGACCACGTCAACACCCAGGTCAATCACGCCCACAGACTCGGGGGCAGCCATGTTCAAGCGGCCCGCCTCGCCCTTGACGCGCGTGGGGTTGGAAAGCGTGCTCTGCTTCACTTCCAGGTTGCTGCCGGTGGAACGCGCCTCGTCAATCTGATTTTCCAGCTGCTGAGCCTGAAGCGACGTGGACACGGCGGCCGAAGCCAGCGCAATGCGCGCGCAGCACAGAAGCGCCACCGCTACCAATATAACGGCCGCGGCCTTCGCCAACAGCACCACGGTGGTGGGCATGGCATGCGTGCTTTCGCGCGTGCCCGTACCGGGCATAACGCTGACGCGCGGGCGCAGAGGACGCTCAGGGATGCGCTCGGGATAGCTATATGAGAACGCCGGTGCGGCTCCCGCCATGACCAACCTCCTTCTACTTCGTTTCTGGCTGCGTTTCGGTGGTCTGTATATAAGGCGGTCGGGCACGACCCGACCGTCACGTTGTGTTCGTTAGCGTTTCTGGGCCACGCGCAGCTTGGCGCTGCGGGCCCGGGGGTTGCGCTCGATCTCCCCCGGTGTGGGTAGAAGCGGTTTGCGCGTTATCACATCGAGTATCGGCTGTTTTCCACACACACAAACTGGCAGGTCTGGTGGGCACGTGCAGCGGTTCGCATACGAGTTGAACGTTTCTTTCACAATGCGATCTTCCAGCGAGTGATAACTGATAACCACCAGGCGACCACCAGGATTGAGCCAGCGGACAGCCGCGTCGAGTCCTCGACGCAACACGTCCAGCTCCGAGTTGACTTCAATCCTGAGCGCCTGGAACGTTCGCTTCGCCGGATGGCCGCCAGCGCGTCGCGCCGAGGCCGGAATAGCTGCTTTAATAAGGTCGACCAACTGCTCGCTCGTTTCGAACGGGGCCTTCTCGCGCTCGCGCACGATGAAGTCCGCAATGCGGCTGGCCCACTTTTCGTCCGAGTTCGTACGGATGATCCGAGTGAGATCTGCTGCGTTATAGGTGTTGATGATCTCTGCTGCGGTAAGGGTTTGTTTTCCCGGATCCATCCGCATATCAAGGGGGCCATTCTCCTTGAAGGAGAAGCCACGAGACGGTGTGTCTATCTGCACCGACGATACTCCCAGGTCGAAGAGGAACGCATCGACCCCGGGCACCTCGGCACTGACGAGCAAGTCGTCCATATCCCCGAAATTGCCGCGCAGAAGTTCCAGGTGCGGGCGCTGCTCCACAGGCAAAGATTCCAACCGCTGACGGGCGGCGGCGAGCGCCACTTCGTCTTGGTCGATGCCGATAAGCGTACCGCCAGCCCCAATGAGCTTGGCCATTTCGAGAGAATGCCCTGCACCGCCGAGTGTTGCGTCCACGAACGTCTGCTGTGGTTTAAGGTGTGATTGTTCGAGGCACTCGGCGAGCAGAACCGGTGTGTGCTTGAATTGCCGATATTCGCTTGTCATTGCGCTCACGTCTTACGATCTGCCCGCACTCAGCCGAAGAGCAAGCTGAGGTCGGTGTCGTCGTCCTGCATCTCGTAACGCTTCGCGTCCCAAATCTCGAAGTAGCCCGTGTTGCCCACGACCGCGACATCCTTGTCGATGCCCGTTGCCGCGCGCGCCTCGCTGGGGAGCATGATGCGCCCCGAACCATCCACTTCCACGTCCTTCGCGCGCGACTTCAGCTTGCGGCGCAGACGTACATGCAGATCGTTCGTGGAATCAAACTTCCCGAACTTGTCCTCAAGCGCTTTGATCACCCAGTTGTTGAACGCTTCGGGTTCGAAAACGTAGAGGCACTCGTCCTTCGGATTGCGGGTTACCACCAGATCGCTCGAAAGTGCTTTGCGGAATTTCGCGGGCAGGGACATGCGGCCTTTGGCATCCACCTTGAAGCGGTATTCACCATTCAGATCGACGATACGCGTCGTCTTGGTGCCTTCCGCTGTGTCGACGACGTCCGCCATGCTACCCTTTCCGTGTTGGCCCACTCGGCCCTTTCGATGTTTGGCATTCTATCCCACTTCATCCCACTTCGCAACATTTTTGCGCCCTGGCGGGCCCTTTTTGCCGTGATGAAACCGTATGTTTAACCTCAGGTGAACTGGTGTTCGCCCCTAAAATTTTGTACCTCTCCCATATGTTGCCGGGCACGGAAAAACACCCACAAGATATGGATTGGTGGGTCAGAAAAACGCGCGGGGGGATAAAGTGGGAGAAATTGTGGGCTTCCCCCACCCCGTCCCACTGCTACCCGTAAGAGGTGCGTCTAGGCGCGCGGGTGGGCGTGGAGGTATTCCTCGCGAATGTGGGTGCGGTTCACGTGGGTGTAGATCTGCGTGGTGGAGATGTCTGAGTGGCCGAGGATTTCCTGGATGACGCGCAGATCGGCCCCGCCTTCCAGCATGTGAGTGGCGAACGAGTGGCGCAGCGTGTGGGGGTGCAGGTCGGCAAGGCCGATGGTGCGGCCGGCATCCGCTACTATAGTATGTACGCTTTGGCGCGTGAGGCGCCCGCCGCGCGCGTTGAGGAACACGGCGGACGTGGGCTTCGCATAGGGTTTCAGCAGGTCAGGGCGCGCGTTGGCCAGGTAGTCCTCAAGCGCGGCCAAGCCGGCACCGGAGATGGGGGCGATGCGTTCCTTGTTGCCTTTGCCCACAATGCGCAGGTAGCCTTCATCCAGAATGCAGTCACCCAGGTCCAACCCCGTACACTCGCTCACGCGCAAGCCACAGCCGTAGAGCACTTCCAGGATGGCGCGGTTGCGCACGGTGAGCGGCGCGCGGTCGGCCTCGCCGGACAAAAGCGCGTTCACCTGCGACACGGACAGCACATCGGGCAGGCGCTCGGGCGGCTTCGGCAGCTGCAGCGTGTCGGTGGGGTTGCGGCGCGCGTAGCCCTCGCGCACGAGGAAGCGGTGGAAGCCCTTGAGCACCGACACGCGTCGACCCACGCTTGAGGTGGCATAGCCGCGCTCAATAAGGCTGGCCTCGTAGGCCACCACCACCGTGCGGTCGATGTCATCCACGGTGCGCGTGCCCTGTTCGGCCAGGAAGGTCGCGTAGTCGGCGAGGTCGGTGGCGTAGGACGACACGGTAAGCGGCGAGCTGCCCCGCTCCACGCGCAGGTGCGACAGGTATTCGTCGATGAGGGGTTTTAGCGCCTCAGGCATGGCACCGCCCCTCGGGGCGGGGAGGCCGCGGCAGCCACCGTAGCACCAGCGCGCATTCGCTTCCCTTTCCCCACGTCAACCACTGCCTCACCTCCGCTCTTTCGCTTCCGTCGCGCCCGATTCCCCACATTCTACTGCACGCGCCCGCGAACGGCCGCGAAAACCAGGGGCACTCACCTGGTGAATTCACACACCGGCAACATCCGCGCCTGCCGAGTAGGCTATAATTTCAGTCGAAGAGACCGCCGCGCGAGTGCGGCGCCACCCGTTCCCCATCCCATCCAAGAAAGGGGCCCGCTTACCCATGCGCATCGGATTTGACAACGACAAGTACATCGCGCTGCAAGCAGAGCGCATCCGCGACCGTATTGAGATGTTCGGCGGCAAGCTGTACCTGGAATTCGGCGGCAAGCTGTTCGACGACTACCACGCGGCGCGCGTGCTGCCCGGCTTCGAGCCCGACTCCAAAATCCGCATGCTGAAGCAGCTGATAGACGATGTGGAAATTATTGTTACCATCAACGCGAACGACATCGAGAAGAGCAAGCAGCGCGGGGACTTGGGCATCACCTACGATGAGGACTCGCTGCGCCTGATGGACATTTTCCGCGGCATGGGCTTTCTGGTGAACAGCGTGGTGATAACCCACTACACGAACCAGCCCGATGCCGACGCGTTCCGCAAGCGCCTGGACGCGCTGGGCATTAAGACGTACGTGCACCACCCCATTGCCGGCTACCCCTACGACATCGACCACATCGTAAGCGACGAGGGCTACGGCCAAAACGCCTACATCGAAACCACGCGCCCGCTGGTGGTAGTGACCGCGCCGGGCCCCGGATCAGGCAAAATGGCCACGTGCCTGTCGCAGCTCTACCATGAGCACGAACGCGGCGTGGCGGCTGGCTACGCGAAGTACGAAACGTTCCCCGTGTGGAACTTGCCGCTGAAGCATCCGGTGAACGTGGCGTATGAGGCGGCCACGGTTGACCTGAATGACGTGAACACCATCGACCCCTTCCACTTGGAAGCCTATGGCGAAACCACGGTGAACTACAACCGCGACGTGGAGATATTCCCCGTGCTGAAAGCCATGATGGAGCGCATTGCGGGCGACAGCCCCTACAAGTCGCCCACCGACATGGGTGTGAACATGGCGGGTTTGGCCATTGTGGATGACGAGGCGGTGTGCGACGCGGCGCGCATGGAGATAGTGCGGCGCTACTTCCAGACGGCCGTGGAAGTGAAGCGCAGCGGCGTGGGCGAAGAGCAGGTGGAGAAGCTGGAGCTGCTCATGAACCAGGCCGGCGTGGGGATGGGGCTCTCCCCCGCGCGCTCGGCCGCGCTGCTGAAAGAGGAAATGACCGGCGCGCCGGCTGGCGGCATGGTGCTGCCTGACGGCACCGTGGTGACGGGCAAAACGTCCACGCTGCTGGGCGCGGCATCGTCGCTGATGATGAACGCGCTGAAGGGCGTGGCGGGCGTGGATGACGACATCGATGTCATAAGTGATGAGGTCATTGAGCCCATCTGCCGCCTGAAAACCGACCAGCTGCACAGCACGAACCCGCGCCTACACTCCGACGAGACACTGATCGCCCTGTCCATCAGCTCCGCCACCGACCCCCTGGCGAAAAAGCTGATCGACCACATTGACGACCTGCGCGGCTGCGACGCCTTCTTCAGCGTGATTATCTCCGCCACCGACGAGAAGCTGTACCGCACCCTCGGCATCAACGTCTGCTGCGAACCCAAATACGAGCAACACAGGTACTACCATAAATAGGTAAGAGAGAGGGCTTCGGCCCTCTTTTTGTGCCTGGGCGCGCCTCTCGTGTCATCCTGTTGGTAAAAATAGTTTCTTTGACAATAGGTTTTTTATACGCAATAATTATGGGAAACTGCGTTAGGAGGATAGCATGCTCAGCACAAAAGAAGCAGCCGACAGGCTTGGAATCACCGAAGTACGCGTGAGGGCGCTACTTGAAAAGAACCTTCTGGAAGGCACGAAGGTTGGCCGCACGTGGGTTGTATCGGAAGAGTCGGTCGAAGCACGCATCCGTCAAAAACCGCGCGCTGGTCGGCCCCCCAAGCAAAAAGAGGTCGAACCCCAAGACAACCCGTTCGACATCGAGAAAGCCCATCAGCTCTATCTGGACTGCAAAGAAACGCTGTCCGGCATCTTTAACGGCAACTTCCTTAACCAAGCTCAAACCAAAGAAGAAGAAGCTTTCTTCGTAACCGTTGCAACGTTTTTCCTCCAAGAAAAGCAGAAACGCCTCATTGAAGAAGGCGTGTTCTGATGCAGGCGCAGCTTCGCTATACGCTTTTTGCTGGGGTGAATGGTGCTGGCAAGTCAACGCTTTTTAGGTCTGATCTGTGGGATTCTTCCACGATAACCCCAACCACCCCACGCGTAAACTCAGATGAGATACTTTTAGCAAGCGGATGGGATTGGACAGACTCCACTGCGCAACTACGCGCAGGAAAGGAAGCGCTTCGTATAGTTAAAACATGCCTTGAGCAGCGGGTTTCTTTCAATCAAGAAACCACCTTAACGGGACGCACTATCATGCGTTTTATTGCTCAGGCAAAAGAATTAGGCTTCTACATCACTTTATATTATGTAGGCATTGAAGATCCTGAAATAGCCAACCGTCGTATCGCTTATCGGGTGACCCAAGGAGGTCACGGCATAGACCCCGATACGGTGCGGCGGCGCGCAAAAGCATCCTTCGATAATTTGGTTCAGGCAGTTCCTCTTTGTGACGAAGTCTTCCTTTTTGACAACACGTATCTTCTGAAACCTATGGCTCGTTTCTTTGCTGGTGACCTTGTTAGCTATGAAAACCAGAGCATCGACGTCACATGGATACACGAAATCATGATGCGCCTCATCGCCAACAGCGAGACATAACCTTTGTGAACACAATGTCGCTGCGCCGCCCAAGTGTGACGCGCTTACGCGCTATCAATTGCGTCAAGAGCACCCATCCTACCCTCACATTATGACGCGGGCATCTTGCCAGCACCATAAACATTACCTGTCAGGCACTCCCCGTGAGGGGCTTTTTCGCGCGGCAGGGACGCAGCGTACCCAAAACCACAACAGGCGCGCCCGTGATGGGGAGGCGCGCCTGTTGGGTTTGCGCAACCGGACGGGTGGTTCCGGCCGCTGGTTGCCGCCTCTAGGAGGCTCAGGCGGCACTTACCACGTAGGAGAGGTTAGCTACAGAAACCTCACCATCTCCTGCGAGGTAGTTGAGTTGGGCTCCATCCGGCAAAGACAGGCTGAAATCAACCAAGAGGGTGGATGGGTTATCAATGGTTCCCGCAGCAATAGTCCAACCTTCACCAGGAATGGTTGTTGTTGTTGTTGCTGTCGTGAGAGGAACCTCAACGGTCGATCCGGAGGCCGCAGGCGGCGTCAGCAGAATGCGCGTACCGCGCAAGGTTGCAACACCGACAAACAGTGAGTCAGCTCCGGAATCCTGTGAACTTTCAACAGCGGTTATTTTAATGGCCCCCGCACTTGTAGAAGAAAACGGAAGTCCTTCTTGGCCGGTAATGTTACCTGCTGCATCCACCCGAACGAGAGCTTTGCTGGGGAACGTGCACTGTATCTGTAAGGCCCAGTGAGCATAAAGAGTGGTGTCTGACGTTTTGTCCCACTTACCAAGTCCTTTGCCCTCTGTGTCGAAATACATTTTGTTCGCGCTATCAAAGTAGCCCAGAAACGAATAGCCATCTCTTTGTTTTGGGGGCGTCACTGAACCTAGATAAGCATCATAAACAACATCAAAGGTTTGATTCGGCTCTACGCCGTCGTTATCTAGCGTAATGGTATAGATAGAAGAGTTCTTTATGTTGATGCTGAGCATAGTGGGTCCCGTGTCCGCAAGAGCTTTTGCTTGAGGCAAAACAAGCATCAAAGCTGCCGAGAAAACAAGCAGAAACAAAAGCACAACGAGGAGGGGCCGGGTGTGTGGCTTTGAGATATGTCTCATGTCCGGCATTGCTGACACACTCCTTTCTTTCAGCTCCGCAGACGAGTAGCTGCGAAGTAGTAACTAGCGGTGTGAGGAAGTGAGGGACTCTGCCGGGGACACAGCCCCGGCAGATTCTGGATGTTGGATTAGAGGCAGAAGCAGGGGCAAACTCCCGTCGAGCCCGGAGCGTCGCTGGCTCTAGCATCGGGGTCCCCGTCCTTACCTCTATACATGAAGCCATTCGGGTTGTATGGAGTCACAGAGCGCTGCCACCAGTAGATCGCCCACGAGTAGGACTGGGGGTGCTTTACGAGGTTCGGATTGGCACCATAACTGTTAGGAACCTTTCCTTCCCAATATTCATACTGGTAACCCTCAGCTGTTAGCCACGCCCTACCTGCGAAGCTACCTCCAGTGTAGACTGAGTCTGAAAGCTCACGGTAGCTAGCCAGGAAGAGATAGTCTTGCGAGTATTCAACAATACTATATTGTGCATTCCAGGTAGGCCCATAGGCTTTGAGTACTTGAGCAATTTCCTTCCGTAGATCAACTGGAACCATGTTCCAGATTTCACCACCAGGGTTCATCTTTCTACGAAGTCCGCTTGCACCCCAGCCACCAGTGTTGGTAACACTTGTGGGATTCATCTCGTACGTCTGGTCAAGTAGATTCACAAACTGGAAGGTAAGACCAGCCTTGCTGCGACCGTCAGCAGACCGCTCTGAAAGTTCATCGTGATTGATGCCAATGATGCGCACATCGTAGGGAGTATCATCCCAAACAGTCTTGCACTCGTAAGTGTCCTCTTTAGTCATAAAGGATTGATACGCTGCTTTAATGTCTTGGTTGCCGCTTGCGATTGCGTTGGCATGTTCCTTGACTTCAGCTGCGGTGTACACCTCACCGGTAGTCTTGTCCTTTAGGTAGAAGGGCGATGACTCAACCTTACCGGATCCAAAGCCGAGAAGAGGCACCGTTTCAAAGGTGTACATTAAGGAGGCAAGTTTTTTCGTCTCGGTGTTTTTGGTAGCAACGCTCGGATTCACCTTGGCATTGGCAAGGTTGGTTGTGTCGTTGGTGAGGTTCAAGCGAAAGATAAAAGGAGATTTGGACTTGGGCTGTATGGTAAAAGCACTTGGATTATTGGGGGACGCAGTTTTAATGTCCTTATCGCATCCAAAATGCATTGCCTCTCCTTCGGCCCCTTCAGGATAGAGACTGAAAAGCTTTTGATTCGTAACAAGAGTGGCACCAGTATTCCCCACAAGAACGGTACTAACCTCTTCCTGCGTGCAATCAACTTGAGCCAGATAAACAGGAACATCCATGTTGTTTTCGAAGTACTCCTTTGATTGCATGGATGCCGGAGGATTAGCATCTGCCACATCGTAGGGAGTGTCTTTGCCAAAGGTGACACCAACGGGAGCTGTGACATTGAGTTGGGTTTCGCGAGCGTTAGCGAGATAGGCAGCAGGCAGGGGTACTTCGGAGTTGAGGATGGCAATGTCAGGTTCCCCTTCGGGATTTGGGGAGACTTCGACAATGCGAGTTGCGCGAGTGAGTTCGATGCCGTCCAAGGAAAGCACAGCGGTTACGTCTGTGGTGCCTGCTTTCTTGGCAGAGATGATACCATCTTCCACCGACAGAGGTGCAGCGGCGTAGGAGTAGGAAACTTCTATGGGGTCGGGTGCTTGGAGGTTAGCACCTTCGAGCAGGTTGGCTTCCTGACCAGCTTCAATAGTGAGGGTTTCTTCTGAGAGGGAGATACCGTAAGGCATGAGGTGGTTGTTGTCTGAGGGTATGCCTGGGTTCCAAGTATCTTCGGAGCCTGAGGGAACGTAGATCGAGACGTTGGTGCAGCCGGCGAGGGCGTCATTTGCTACTTCGGAGTTACCGAGAGCCACCACGCGCTCAAGGGTTGAACAAGAGGCAAAGGCGCGAGAGCCGATGGAGTTAATGCTGGCGGGAAGCCACACGTCTTTGAGGGAAGTAGCTTCGAAGGCGCGCTCGCCTATCTCGCGAAGAGTGTTCGGAAACTCGATAGCTGCGAGGTTGGCGCAGCCAGCGAAGGCTCCGTTGTTGATGGTGGTGATGGTTGTGGGGAGTTTCACGCTAGTGAGTGAGCCGCGGTTTGCGAAGGCGCTCTCAGCAATGGTGCTTACGCGGTAGGGGACGCCGTTGATCTCGGCAAATGACGGGATTTCAAGGTCGCCTTGCGGGTCATCTTTACCTTGCCAGGTGACTGCGAGCGTGTAATCGTTGAGCAAGGTGTAAGCGAGGCCGCTGGTTTCGTTGGTGTTCGCACTTGTGGTTGCACCAGGTTGAGCAGGCTCTGCGAAGTGCTGGAAGCCAGCCGCCTTCCAAACGGCCTTGCGAGCTGCGTAGTCCTGCCCCGCCGGAAGAGCTACAACTGCGGAAGCTTTGACTTCATCAGCGAAGGCCGTCGGGTCGATTGATTGAACATTCCCGAGCACAGTGATTGATGCCAGGTCTTTACAACCAGCAAGAGCATACTCACTGATAGATTCAGTCTCGGCTGGCAATACCACGGCCGTCCCGTAAGCCGAAGGAACCGCAACCAGGGTTTTGAGATCCTTGGTGAACAGCATCCTGTCATGTGAAGCAAATGCGGTGCTGCCATCCCCGGTGGTGAGTGAGGAGCCCGATTGGCACAGGGACAATGCCTGGGCAGAGACATGGGTTGTAGAACCAGGGATGGCGATAGCACCCTCCTTACCCTCGGGAATGAGTAGGAGATGCGAGTAGTCTTTCGTAAAGAGCATGCCGTCTAACGAAGAAAAGCCCTCACACTTGGGGCTTATCTGGACGTGCTTAAGTGACGAGATACCTTTGAGTGCCTCGTCGTCTATTGTTTGAATTGTTTCAGGAAGGGAGAGTGATTCTAGAGAAGAATCAGTGAATGCCCCCCCCCCCCCCCGAGGGATTTAAGGGTCGTGACAGTGTAGGTGTCGCTACCACTTACAACCTGGGTGGGGACGGAGATGGTTTTGAGATCGGTGGCAGAAATGCCAACCAGAGCGACGGACGTGCCGTCTTCGTTCACTTCAAAAATGAGACCTTCAGACACAAACGTGCCGAGTGTTGCTTTGGGAGTCCCTTGGACGAGTGGGAGTGATCCGGTTGTTTGAGAATCAAGAAGGGCGACCGAAGTCGCAAGAGATTCAGAGCTTGTGGTTCCCGAGGTTTCGCCTTGGGCGACTAAAGGCTCAGAAAGCCCCCCCCCCCCCGGAGATTTTCGGATTCTGCGGTACCTGCGAAGGCAGGTAGTGGGCCGGCAGCAAGCGCGAGTGTAAGCGTTACTACACACGCCGTTCTGCCGTACCGTGACATTCGGTTTCGCATGATTATCCCTTGTCCTTTTGTAGTGCTTCTTCCCGTGCATACCGCCGCGACATCGTTTCCCGGTCCGTCGCTTGCATGCGGCATATAGTCGGCATAGTAGCATGCGATTCGGGATTGTGAAGAGTGGCCCATCTTCCCTATCGACAGCAGAACCAAGCCCGCAATTCCCCATTCCCGCAGGTAGATTGTATCCCCCAGCCCGCAACAAGAGGCATTCCCTAAACTTCCAAGCCTCCACACTTTCTCCACAAAGTGTGACGCGCTTGCGCGCTACCTAATACGCCAAGACACCCCCACCTACCCTCACATTATGACGCGGACATATGCAGATAGTGTTAACCTTACCTGTTAGATCACCATCGTAGGGATGCTCTCCAGAGCATCCGCTCCGCCGAAGGCGGAGAGGGCGCTTCGTGAAGCGCCCCTACGAAGATTACCGTTCTAGTTATGTTTATCGTACACGGAATAGCCCCCGTCATAGTGGTAGGGAGGAAACAATCTCTTGGTGTAATGAGTAGCGCGATAGCGCGTCACATTTTTATTCCCCCAGCGCCACAACGCTTACACTGTGGAATCGGCGGCTTCTATGTGCCAGATGAGGGTGCCGTAGGCGAAGGAGCCTTCGGAGGCGGCGGCGGTTTCGAGAAGGGTTTTCATGCCGAGGTCGGTGAACGTGCCTTCCCACACCAGATCGATGCTTTCGGCGCTCGACGGCAACATGACGGGAGTGTCGAGCACAGCCTCCAGACCAAGCGGGGTGAAGCGGGCATCGTCGACGAAATGGGCTCCGGTCTGGGCCGACACGAGCGACCAGGTACCGGCTGGCAGGTCGGTGCTCGCCTTCTTCAGACGCACGCCCACAACCTCGGCCGGCGCTTCGGAGTTGTTGGCAAGCGACACCGAAATGCTCGCGGAGTTCGGGCCGTTTTGCCCCAAGATCAGCGAGACCAACGACGGCACCGTGATGCTCACCTGCGGAGCAGGCGGCTCGACGGGCTGTTCCTCTTCGACCGGGGGAACTTCGTCGGTGGGTTGGTCGGTGGCATCGGGGTTGAGCGTGGGGTCTGATGGCGTGGTAGCGTCGGGGTCGGTTGGAGTAGTGTCGTCGGGAGTAGTGGGGTCAGCCGGGTCGGTGGGGTTGGTTGGATCGTCAGGATTGGCTGGCTCTGTTGGAGTTGTAGGATCGTCGGGGTTGGTTGGTTCCGTTGGATTCGCAGGATCAGTGGGGTCAGTTGGCGTTGTTGCTTCGCCATCGGGGTTGGGAGCTGGGTTTTCGGGCTGATCGGTGCCCGTATCGGGCGCGTCGGGCGTGACGGGGACGTCGGGGTTTACGAGAGTGCGGCCGTCTTGGGCCCAGTCGTAGGCGCGCACTGCGGAATCGGTGCCGCGATACGTCGTGATGAGTGGTTCGGTAGGCGTCTCGGCGAAGCCGAAACAGGCCTTGGTTTTTGCATCGGGTGCAAACGTGAAATCGTCGGAGAGTTCTTTCAACTTGGCACAGTTGAAGAACGTGTGCGTCATGTCGAGTGCCGCGGGCACGCTGGCCAGTTCAGTGAGGTTTTCGCAGCCCTCGAACCAGTACGCAAGGCTCTTGGGTGCGATGACGTCAGCGAAGATGACGCGCTTGATATCGGCCGCGAACCCGGCTTTGAGCCATGGAACGCTTTTGGCGTCTTCGAATACAAGCGTGTCGCCTGCTCCGTCGACGACGAAGGTGCCGTCGTTCCAGAGTTCAGCCACAACGGCCGATGCGTCGTCCGCGCCGATGAACCACGTGCGGTCGTTGACCGGCTCCGTCGGTGTGACGGGTGCGGGGTCTTCGGCGGGAGGTTGCGGCTCGACCGCCGGCTCCGAGGGTGTTTCGACAGGCGTGTCACTTGGCGTGGACGTCTCGTCCGTTATCTCGGGAGTTCCAGGTTGCGGCAAGGATTCAGGTGTCTCAACAACAACCGGCGTACCCTCCCCCACCTGCGGAGTCTCGGCATAGCCCAACGAACCGAGAGGCAAAAACCCCACCACCAGCAGGCAAGTAAGCACGCAGGCCGCGCCAATCTTTAGCGCGGCCGCATGCAAAAATTTCTTATGTAGATCGTGCTTCATCATGAAGCAAAACCACAATCCTTAGCTTCTACTTTCTTGATCAAACTATGCGTATAGACCCCCACCAATAGTCCAAGTCAGAGTTGTCAAAGTGAACGGGTCAAACGTGTTAACGTTCTTTACTGCACCTGCAAACTTAATTGGAAGCTTGGAGGCAGATGCAACATCCCAACTAGCATCTGCAACCGTCAGCTTCGAACTCAGATCTTTATCAGCAGACGTGGTGCCAATTTTCAGCCATGCCGCATTTGCAGCTGTACTACTTGCGAATGCACTCGATTGATCGAGCAAGCTTCCAGCACTAGCCTCAATACTTACGACGTGAATCCCGTATGCCGAGCTTGTGTTCTCAATATAGAGCTCGCTATCGGCAGGAAATATAAGACTTCCATCAGCAGAACTGATACCAACAGTAAGGGTAGTAGGAACCGTTGCCGAAAGCTGTCCATCTACTTGGGCATTGATCGTAGTTTTGGCTGCATTGCTAGAATCAACACCTCCGTTAGAAACGCTAGGAGTAACCGCCGCTGCAAACGCCGGGGCCACACACATGCCTGTTAGCAGCGTGGCTGCGCATACTCCGGCAATACCCCTCTTCAAATTCGTGAACTTCATCCTTCTTGTCCTTTCCTCTGTGCCATTACGTTGTCGAACATGCTCTACGTATCTTCTCGCGGAAGGCCCCTTAGCCTTCTACGTGAATCACAATCTCGGCGGCCGCTTGGCCGGTCTGCTTGTGCGTTTCGCGATCGTAGCCCGTAAACGTTGCCACGGCGGTGTAGTCGCCCGGATCTAGGTCGCGCGTCAGCTTGATATTCTGAATGTGCTGATCAGGCGCCAGCGCACCAGACTCATACACCACTTCGCCCGAATCCTTCAGCGCGATGACCACCTTCTGATCCACCGGGTTGGCAGCGATGTTCTCAATGCGCGCCTCGCCCTCTGACGCGCCGTCGGGGAACTTGATGACGGCGGCAATGGAGATGTTCATCATGCCCTTTTTGACCTCTTCGTTCAGGGCGGCCTGAATTTCTTCCTTGCTCTTGCCCTCGAACTGGCCCTGCGAAGCGTTCGGGTCGAACCAGTCCTCAAGCGCGGGCTGCTGCGTCAGCACCACACCAGCCGTGACCGCCGCAACCACGGCGACCGCAGCCACCACGCCCGCGAAGGCGTGACGAGACAGGCCGAGGATTTTCCCCGCGCCCTTGGCAGCCTTGGCGGCCGCCCCCGCTGTGGTGGAAGAAGAATCAGAAGCTCCGGTTGCGGAACTTTGACCGGCAGGTGCCGATTCAGAAGGGACAGCGCCGCTCCCCTGCGCGCCGTCGGCCGCGTGGGCAGCCTGGCTGGAGGATGTGCTTGTGCTGTCGTCTACTGGAAGGCTCTGCGTGCTCTGACCATCTTGCGTGCTCATACGTAAAAAACTCCTCTGTTCTGGCTTCCATGAAGAAATCGTGGAAGCTTAGTGAGCTAAGATACGCCATGGGGGTGGCGGAAGTCAATGCTTTGAGGGAAGAAAATAACACCCCCGTGAAGTTTTTTCAACAAAAAATAACCCCTATGAACAGGGGTTATATATAACTAGAGCAATGGGATTAGAGGCGTTAAAGCGCTTCAAACGCCATTTTGGGCGCTGATGCGTGCCTAGAAAAACACCTTTGCGGCGTGTTCGTAGAAGCCTTCGCGTTGGTAGCGCAGAAGCACCGTGGGAGCCTCGCCGCGTGCGATATAAACACGCGTGACGGGGCTCTCGAATTCCAGAAGCTCGCCGTCGGCGAACAGCGTGACCTCGCGGGTGTCCGCATTGTGGGACAGGTCCATTTCCACCACGTCGTTGGCGGCGGTCACAATGGCGCGCGAATGCAGCGTATGGGGCGCGAGCGGCACCACCACCAGGCCTGCGAACCCGGGCGAGACCAGCGGGCCGCCAGCCGAGAGCGCGTAGGCCGTGGAGCCCGTGGCCGTGGCCACCACCAGTCCGTCGCCGCGCATGTCCGCGATATGTGCGCCCGAGATGTCCAGGCCGAAGTCGATGATGCGGCCGTTCGCACCACGGGTAACGGCCAGTTCGTTCAGGGCGAAGAACGTGCGCGGGGATTCGGGGGCTTCCAGCGACTGGGCCAAGGCGCTGAACTGGCCTTCCCCGTCGTTCGCCCAGGGGTCTTCCTCGCCTTCGCACACCACGTCGATGCGCAGGTTGGTGCGGTGTTCGGCCACCACGTCGCCCGCCAAGGCCGAGGCCACCACAGCAACCACACCCTCTTCGCTTGAATTCGCCAGGAAGCCGAGGCGACCGAAATTGATACCCAGAATGGGCACCCCGGTGGTGCCAATCTGGCGCGCCGTACGCAGGATGGTGCCATCACCGCCCAGCACCACCGCCATGTCGACACCCGCCGTCAACGCTGCGTTCACCTCTTCGTGGTCACAGCGGCACGACAACTCCGACGAATCAACCAGCGTGTAAGCCGCCCCCTGCGTGGCCAGGTACGTCGCCAGCAGAAGCGACGCGTCGATGGCCTGCGAGTTGGAATTATTGCGTACGATGAGGATGTGCATGAAGGTCCTCTTTCCGGGTTTGCTATGATGGGACATTATATCCGAAGGTCAAGAAAGCGTCCGTTCATGTCCGATAAGCTCGCACGAGCTCAACATACGCGCGTTGCCGATATGGCACATGGCGCTTCTAATCCTGCTCCCGCGGCGCGTCCGGGGGCTGCTGGTGCGCCCGCCGCTGCGGGTGACACGGCGCACGGCGAGGCTGCGCCTGTCGGACGGCGGGCGGCGGCGCACGCACGCGCAATCGACCCGGGATGCACGTCGGAGCTATTTGTGGGCGGACGCCACGCGGGGCTCGACCGCACGGTTATTGCCGCGAAGGTGGCAGACCAGGTGGTTCCGCGGCCTCAGCCGCGCCGTGCCGCGGTGCCGAAGGACGTGCGTGTGGATGGGTCGGGCGCGTATGCCAACCGTCCGGTTGCGGGTGGCGCGGGCGGAAGCCGTCGGCACGCGGGGGTTGACCGCACGGCGGCAGCGGGCGCGGGTGGCGGCGCGAGTGCGGCGGGCGCAGCCAACGCACCCGCCAACTCCCCCACCACCGACCCCGGTGCAACCGGCGCCATCTTCGTCGGCGGCCGCCACGCGGGCGTGGACAAAACGCTCGTGCGCACCGAGCAGCCCGCCCCCACCGATTCCGCCGCAGAAGTAGGTTCTTCGGCGGCGCTCATCAGCGTGTGCGTGATGATTTCCCGCGTGCTGGGTTTCGTGCGCACGTGGGCCATGGCCTTCGCGCTGGGCTCCACGCTGCTCGCCAGCTCCTACTCGGTAGCCTACAATCTGCCAAGCCTGCTGTATGAGCTGGTCATTGGAGGCATGCTGGTAACGGCCTTCCTGCCCGTGTACCTGTCAGTAAAAAAGAAGCTGGGGCAGCAAGCGTCAAACGAGTACGCGTCGAATCTGCTCACTATTGTAGTAGTGTTCCTGGGCGTGGTGTCGGCGCTCTGCATCGCGTTCCCCTCGGTGGTTATTTACACGCAGAGTTTCTACTCCGACCAGGCGGAGATGTCGGACGCGGTGTTCTTCTTCCAGTTCTTCGCCATACAAATTGTGTTCTACGGCGCGGGTGCCATCATATCGGGCCTGCTCAACGCGAACCGCGACTACCTGTGGTCGTCCATAGCGCCGGCGGCGAACAACGTTATTGTCATTGCATCGTTTCTGCTGTATGTGCTGGTGGCGCCTCAGAACCAGCAACTTGCGCTCTACATTATTGCCATCGGCAACCCGCTTGGCGTGTTTGTGCAGCTGGCTATTCAACTGCCGGCGCTCAAAAAGAATGGCATCCGCATCCGCCCGCGCATCAACTTCCGCGACCCGGCGCTGCGCGAGACGCTGGGCATTGGCATTCCCACGGTGTTTGTGATGGTGTGCTCGTTTGCCGTGGTGTCGGTGCAGAACGCCGCGGCGTACAGCTTCGCCGACAACGGGCCGTCCATCCTCACGTACGCGCGCCTGTGGTTCACGCTGCCCTATTCGTTCTTGGCGGTGCCCATCACCACGGCCATGTTCACCGAGCTAGCCGACATGCAGGCCGAAGGCAACGCTGCGGGCGTGAAGCGCGGCATTGTGAGCGGCACGAACCAAATTCTGTTCTTCATGATTCCGTTCGCGATGTACCTTATGGTGTTTGCGTTGCCGCTGGTCACGCTTTACAACGCGGGCGCGTTTACCATGGAGAACGTATCGTCGGTCGCGTCGTATCTGGCCGTGTGGGCGTTCGCGCTGCCGCTCTACGGCGTGAACACGTACCTGCAAAAAATATTCAGCAGCCTGCGGAAGATGGGCGTGTTCGCGGCGTTCAACTTCGTGGCGGGCGCGGTGCAGATTGGCCTCACCATGTTTGGCGCGGCGAACATCGGGCGCTTCCCTATTGAGATTATCGCGGTGGCCGAGGTCATGTTTTACGTGGTGGCCGATATCTGCCTGTTCGCGTACCTGCGGCACCGCCTGGGGCCGTTTGGCCTACGCTCGGTGGCGAAGGCGGTGCTGTCGGGCCTGGTGTTTGGCGGGCTGGGTGCCGCGGCGGGCGGCGGCGTGCTGTTCGCGCTGCAGACGTTTGTGGGGCCGCTGTCGGGCTCCATCCCGCAGGCGTTCGCCTACGTGATTGCTGGCGGCGTGGTGGCGCTCGTGGTGACGTTTGGCCTGTCCATGAAGCTACACGTGCCCGAGGCAGCGTTCGTTACCTCCATTGTTGGCAAGGTGAAGGGGAAGCTGGGGCGCGGCAGGGGTTAGCAGCGGCGTCTGGCTGGCGATAATGCGCGGGCAAGATACACGCTGGCGCGCCGTGCGTTAGGAATGATGACGCACGCGAGCTAGTGCGACCGCGGCAACAACCGCACTACCTGCGGCAATAGCTGCCACCATGCCTGCCACAAGCATTGCATTCCTGGGAACTGCATCACCCGTTGCAGCTAACGTCGCCCGAGACGATACCTTCGAAGGCTTCGTTACCGACGCACAACCCGCCGAACCCGCCCCGCCTGAGCCGCCCGTCCCCGCCGGAGGCGTGGGCTGCACATCAGACGAAGGTATGGGTTCGAACAGCGCATTCACCGTCATATCTTTCGTCACATAGTCGAAGGGCTGATCCCACCCAACGAACCGATACCCCTCGGGCACCGTCACCACCGGAGCCGTGGCCGCCCCGAACAGCTTGATGGTTTCCGTCGCCAGCGGTGCGCCATCGAACCCGCGGAAAGCCACCTGGCGCGTGGCCGTGATGTTGAACGACCCATCCGTATTAAGCGTGCCTATTTCCTCTTCGTTCTCATACACCGGCACCGCGTCGTAGATAACAAGGTTCTGGTACGTGATGAGTTGATGCAGGTCAGTGGCCCCAAAGGGAGCAACGATGGCGAGCGTGGCGGTGGTGCCCACCGCAATGCCGCCAATCGGGATAGGCGCGCCGAACATCACCTGCGACAGATCGAGGATGCCGCCGTACACCGTAATGGGGCCTTTGACATCGGCGCGCGGCCCCAGCACGAGCCGCGCCTTCTGCCACACGTGCGCCGCTTGGATGGGCCCATCGACGCGGACTACCGCTCGGTCGAACACGTCCACGCCAGCGTCCCCGGTCTCAATAGTGATGCTGCCGTCGCCGCCGATGGCGTCGTCGCGTACGGTATCCACCTGAAACACCTCATTGTTCGTGCCGCTCACCACAAACGTGGTCGCGCGCTTCACCGTGAGCGTGGAAATGCGCACGTTCGCGCCGATGCCGACCGTTTGCACCTGGTCGCCGACCACCACCGCCCCCGCCGGAGCATCCGCGCTTGACATACCCTGAATGGTGACGCCATTTGCAGTAATGGTGAGCGTTGAGCCATCCCATTCAAACGAGTCTGTAGGCCCCTCAACCTCAAACGGGCCAGCAACCTCCGCAAACGCCCGCCCGGGCACCAGCGCACAACACACCGCCAGCACAAACACAGCTACACACCAATAAACAAGCGAACGAGAGAGCGGCTTGGCACGCATGAGAACTCCTTGGGTTTCGACCTACTTACCGCCCAAGCCTAGCACGCGCCTCCCTCCGACCAGCCATTCCGTCACACCCCCGAAACTCCCACCACCAACCCGTTACCCACCCCTCGCAACATTTTTGCATCACTCACTGAACAAATTTGTTCAGTCATTGAACATTTTTATTCAGTCCCTTAGTATGGCTCTAAACAGAAAGGACAAGCCATGCAGCCTCACTTTCAACGAAGCATCGTAAATACTCTGGTAGAACGCCTCCAGGAGCCGCGGCGTTTTATTCAAGTCATTGTGGGCCCACGCCAAACCGGAAAGACCACCGCGGTCAGGCAAGCTTTGGAAACCGAAACACGCCCCGTGCGATTCGTTCGCGCTTCGCAAGACATTCCTGCAACGCAGGACTGGCTTCGGCGTGAATGGGGCGAAGCGCGGCGCCTCGCCGCTTTAGAGGGGTGTGCTCTGCTGGTAGTGGATGAGGTTCAGATGGTGTCGCAGTGGTCGGCTGTAGTAAAGGCGCTTTGGGACGAAGATACCGACAAAGGAACCAACCTTCTTGTGGTGCTTACCGGCTCATCGTCGCTGCTTCTACAAAAGGGACTGCGCGAGGGGCTGACCGGCCGATTTGAGATTATCTCCTGCCTGCAGTGGGATTTCAACGAATGCGCTGAGGCCTTCGGATTCACCTTGGACGAGTATCTCTATTTCGGTGGGTATCCGGGCGCGGCGCCCCTCAAGAACGACAAGGATCGTTGGCTCGATTACTTGCAGAACTCCATCATTGCGCCGAGCGTACTCAAAGATGTTATCTCGCTTGACCGTGTCACGAAGCCCGCCCTCATGGAGGCCCTGTTCACCTTGGGGTCAGCCTATTCCGGACAAGAGGTTTCGTACCGAAAGTTGCTCGGCCAGCTTGACGATGCAGGAAACGCCACCACTGTTGCGCACTATCTGTCGCTGCTTTCGGATGCCGGTTTGCTCAGCGGGCTTCAAAAGTATACCGAGAAGCTCATGAAAACGCGCGCCTCTTCGCCACGACTTATCGCACACGATACCTCGCTCATGGTGGCGTCATACGGCCGCTATCGCGAATTCCTACTTTCTGACCCGGACCGACGCGGACATCTTGTCGAAAGCGCCGTCGGCGGATACCTGCTCAAACGCGCAATCAAGGAGCATTTCGACGTATGCTGGTGGCGCGAGGGGAACGATGAAGTGGATTTCGTCATTCAGGACGGCATGGCGCGAACCGCCATTGAGGTGAAAAGCGGCAAGATCAAAAGCCTTGGCGGCCTTGACGCATTTACGCGCCGCTACCCTGACACGCACACACTCGTCGTAGGCTCGAGCGAGGCGCCCCTCGAAGATTTTCTTTTGGGGCGCATTCCGCTGTTCTAAGGTTGGGATTCGGGAGGGGGGTTGCAACAAAAGCCCCGTCCCGCTGCATAAAAGTGTGACGCGCTTCGTGCTATTGAATATGCCAGAATGTTATGCGCATCCCCATCATCATGACGAGGGCATGATCTCCCCTGGTTAACGTACTTGTTTGGCTATCCCCGTAGGAGTGCTATCAGCGACGGCGCGCAGCGCCTAGTCCCTTTAGGGAAGCACCCGTTCGCGCGGAGCGCGAAAACGCAGGTCTCGGTTGGGTTCTCCGCCTTCGGCGGAGAGGGCGCTTCGTGATGAAACGCCCCTACGAAGGTTACCTTTTTAGTTAGATTTATGGTACATGAAAGAGCCCTCGCCATAGTGGTCGGGAGGGCAACCACTTTGTGGTTTATTTAGATAGCGCGAAGCGCGTCACACTTTGCGCAGCGTGAGTGCGGCATCCAAGCTGGCCGCCACACTCCTGCGGCCAACCTCATGCAGTGCGGCCGAAACGCTTTACGCTACCTGCGTTTTCGGGGCCAACTTCTCACTCGTCTTGCCGAAGAATACCTCGTACCAGCAGAGGAAGCAGTAGATGTTCCAGATGCGCATCATCTTGAGTTTGCCGCGGCCTTCCACCGTCGAGAAGTCGGCGGACTTGTGGTCGTCGAGCATCTGCACCAGGTAGTCCACGTTGAAGAACTCGTGTGCGGCTTCGCTCGTGAACGCTTCCTTGATGCGGTCGTAGTAGAGGTCGGTCTGCAGCCACACCGTGAGCGGGGTGATGAACGGCTGCTTCGGCATGTTCGCCACCTTCTTCTGGAAGCCCAGTTTGCTTGCAGCCACGCGCAGGGCGTACTTCGCGTGCTCGTCGTCCACGCGGCACGCGGTGGGCAGTTGCAGCGCCACGTCGAGCACCTTCTTGTCGAGGAACGGCACGCGCAGCTCAAGCGACTGCGACATGGACATTTTGTCCGCCTTCAGGCAGATGTCGAAGGGCATGTAGCTGACCATATCCACGTACTGCGTCTGCGTGATGATGTCGAGGTTCTGCTTCGCGGCCTCGTCGAAGTGCGGCTTGCACCACTCCCACGGGCGGCATGGGCCCTCGTAGTCGCGCAGCACGTTGGGAATCTCGTCCCACATGTAGTTCATGGACGCGCGCTGGTAGCTCTTCTCCGGCCCGCCCGAGCCGCGCATGGCGAAGCGGCGGCCATGGAACGGCGGCAGCTTCTCGGCAATGGCGCCCGCGGCGGCGCGCAGGGGGCGCGGCACGCGGAAGTACTTGTCGAACTCGAACTGGTCGTGGTAGATCCAGTAGCCGCCGAACAGCTCGTCGGCGCCCTCGCCCGACTGCACCACCTTCACCTGCTCGCGCGCCAGCTTGCTCACGAAGAACAGCGGGATGGCGCTCGGCGCGCCCAAGGGCTCGTCCATGTGGTACTGCTCGGTGGGCACGATGTCGAGGAATTCCTCGGCCGTCACCTTCACCTGCTTGTTCGGCAGATGCGCCCACTCGGCGAACGCGGTGGCATCCTCCAGCTCGTTCAACTTGATGTCGAAGTCGGGCAGAGCGTTGATCTCGGCCAGCTTGTCCTCGCAGCCGATGTCGTAGCCCACCGAGAACGTCTTGATGTCCGGCGCGTGCTGCCCCATGCAAAACGCGGCGAGCGAGCTGTCGATGCCGCCCGATAAGAAGCTGCCTATTTCCACGTCAGCAATCTCGTGCGCCGCCACGGATTCGTCGAACACGCGGTTGATCTCGTCGGCCCATTCGTCGAGGCTCTTCGACTCGTCGATCTTGTACGTGATGTGGTAGTAGCACTCGGTGGACAGCTGGCCGTTCTCGAATACCATGAAATGGCCGGGCAGCAGCTTGTGCACATCTTTGAACATGGTCTGCGAGTCGTTCATGTACTCGAAGCACAGGTACTGCGGCAACTGCTCGCGATTGAGTTCCTTGTGGAACGCGGGGTGCGCGAGGAACGCCTTGATTTCGCTGCCGTAGATGAGGCGGCCTTCGTCGTGCTGGTAGTAGAACGGCTTGATGCCGAAGATGTCGCGGGCGCACACGAGGCGCTTGTTCGACGCATCCCAGATGGCGATAGCGAACATGCCGCGCAACTTTTCGAAAACGTCAGTCCCCCACGCTTCGTAGCCGTGTACGATGGTCTCGGTGTCGCCGTTCGTCTTGAACGCGTAGCCCAGGCCCTCCAGCTCCGCGCGCAGCTCCTGGAAGTTGTAGATTTCACCGTTGAACGTGACCGTAATGGTGCCGTCGGCGTTTTGCATGGGCTGGTGCGAGCCTTCAAGGTCGATGATACTCAGGCGACGGAAGCCCATCGCAATGTCGTCGGTGACGAAGAAGCCCTCGTCGTCGGGCCCGCGGTGCGCAATGCGGTCGGCCATATCCTTCACAACCGCTCTGTTCGTCTCAACGTCATAATCAACCGCGGTAAATCCCACGAATCCGCACATCTGCCAATGCTCCTGTTCTGCTCGTCCGTATCCCCCGGTATGATACGCTAACCCGTCCAATCCCCCAAGATAGACAATGGAAACCCCATATCAAAGATGGCGTCCGATGTCGTAATACTGGCGCGGAAATCGGGGTTTTTCGCCCAAAATGTCGTAATACTGGCCCGTTATTACGACATTTGAAGCGGTTTATTACGACATCGTTGACTAATGAGTAGTTGAATTACGAAAGAAACGTCAACAGGTGTTTGACTCTGGAAAACTGAGAAGGGATTTTTGTGCTTGCGGCGTGCGTTCGGCAGCGGGGACTTATCTGTGGGATAATGGCAGATCAACAAGTACAACAGGGAAAGAGACAACCGAGCTATGACCATGCAGAACCCCCGTATTGTTTCCGCCGCTGAGGTGGCGCGTCGTTTGCAGCCCGTCATTGTGGGCGGCGACATCCTCGCGTACAGCTACGTGCGCGAGCTGCATCGCGCATATGGCGTCGAGCGCACCATTGTGCTGGCCACGCAGGACATCAAGATGCTCTCAGCCAGCCGTTTCACCGACTATCGCCTGGAACCGCACATCCATGAGGCAGAGGGCCTCTACGATGCGCTCGAGCGCACGGCCGCCAGCGTGCTTGCGGAAGACCCCAGCCGCGTGCTGCTCGTACTCGGCTGCGACGACTGCCACGCGCGCATGCTCTCCGCCGGCAAGCAGCGCCTCGAAGCGGCGGGCTACACAGTGCCTTACATCGACTTCGACCTGCTCGACGACATCACGCAGAAGCGCCGCTTCTACGAGCTGTGCGACGAGCTGGACATTCCCTACCCGCACACCTGGTACTTCTCGTGCGGCGAAGACGGCCCCACCGAGCTGCCGGTCAACGACTTCCCCTACCCGCTCATCGCGAAGCCGTCGAACTCGGCGCAGTTCCAGGATGCCACCATCGAGGGCTGGCGCAAGATCTACGAGATTGAGTCGCCTGAGGAACTGGCGCAGGTGTGGCACAATATCCGCACATCGGATTACACCAACGAACTGGTGCTGCAGGACTTCATCCCCGGAGGCGACGACGCCATCCGCACCCTCACCACGTTCTCGGATGCCTCGGGCGAGTTGCGCGTCGTGTCCGGCGGCGTTGTGTGCCTACAAGATCACGACCCCACCGCGCTCGGCAACCCCGTGTGCATCATGGGCGAGCGCGAAGAAGCCATCATCGAGGCGGCGAAGCGCTTCCTCAAGCGCACCGGCTACCGCGGCTTCGCGAACTTCGACATCAAGTACGACGAACGCGACGGCTCCTTCCGCTTCTTCGAGGTGAACACCCGCTGCGGCCGCAACACCTACTATATGAGCCTGGGCGGCCAAAACTTCGTCGAACTCATCGTGCGCGAGTTCCTGTTGGGCGAGCCCATCGAGTACCGCGAAGCGTACAACCCGTTCGTGTATTCCTGCGTGCCGCGCTACGTGCTCGACCGCAGCATGGAGAACCGTGCGCGCCTCCAGCAAGCACTCGAAGTGCTGCGCCACACGTCAGAGCCCTACCCGCTGCACTACGCGCCCGACTCCCTCGTCCACAACTTCTGGGCCCGCGCCATGCACGTGAACCAAATCCCCAAGTTCAAACGCTTCTACTGGAACACCAACGGCAAACAGCTGAAATAGAAGGAGCCTAAGATGAGGCGCGCAGGATTGATAGCCATGATTGCTACACTGGGCGCCTATGGCCTTCTTCGGTGGTGAGGATTACCGGGCCATCCTCCGTGATGGCTACCGTTTTCTCGAAGTGGGCGCTGGGGCGGCCGTCGCGGGTGGAGACGAGCCAGCCGTCGGACATCTGGCGGGTCTTGTACGTACCCAGGTTGATCATGGGCTCAATGGCCAGCACCATGCCCGGCTCCAGGTGCACGCCCGTGTGCTTGCGACCGAAGTTCGGCACGTTGGGGTCCTCGTGCATGTCGCGGCCGATGCCGTGGCCCACGTAGTCGCGTACCACACCAAAACCCGCCGCCTCAGCCAATGACTGAATGGCGTGCCCCACATCGCCCAGGTAGTTGCCCGGGCGCGCCGCCTCAAGGCCGGCCCACATGCAGCGTTCAGTCACATCCAGTAGCCGCTGCTTCTCAGGCGAAATCTTCCCCACCGCGTACGTCCAGGCGTTATCCCCCACCCAGCCGTCCACAATGGCCCCGGTGTCAATAGAGATGATGTCGCCTTCCTGCAGCACCACACTAGCCGACGGGATGCCATGCATCACCTGCTCGTTCACCGACGCGCAGATGGAACCCGGGAAGCCGCCATAGCCCTTGAACGCCGGGATGCCGCCCTCGGCGCGAATGAGCATTTCAGCCAGTTCATCCAGCTCCAACGTGGACACGCCCGGCCGCACTGCCGCGCCCACTTCGCGCAGCACCTTAGCCGACACGCGGCCGGCTTCCTTCATGGCCTCAATCTCGGCCGGCGACTTCTTGATGATCATGCCTCGCGCACCTTTCTTGCCCCGTCGCATATATACCGCCGCCCAGTATAACACTCCCCCGCGTCCACCTTCGGCCGCTTCCGCGTCGTAACGACCTTTGTACAGCCTGGAAACGACGTCCCGTGCGCCCGCACCAGACATACGCTGCCGTCCTAGCATGAAACGGAATCACGCGCGCCAGCCGAGGGCCGACGCGCTCCGTCAGCAAGAAGGAGGCAGTATGAACCCGTTCGACGAAAAGCCGACGAAATCCCTAGAAGACATGATGCTCGATTGGAAAGAACTCGCGCCCAAGCCCTACGACAAGCTGGAGGCCGACCCCTACACGAAGGCCCGCATCATCCTCATGAACGGCATTGAGGTGGAAGCGGTCATGTTCGGCCACAACTTCCACCGCAACTGCGAGAACAACGACCTGCGCCGCGAAATCGCCCTCGTGCGCCGCATCGAGCAGGGCCAGCAGAAGCACGTGAACTGGCTCTCCCCCTCCAACGAAACCACGCTGGAACTCACCATCGGCTACGAGCAGCTGGCCGTCGACCTCACAGCATGGCTCGCCATGCACGAGCCCGATGAGTACGCGAAGGCTTGCATGGACTTCGCCCTGCTTGAGGACTTCGACCACCTGTACCGCTACTCCAACCTGCTCAAGTTCGACGAGGACCTGCCGGCGCACAAGCTGGTGCGTGACACCATTGAAATCACGCCTGGCCGCCCCACCATCGCGCACCATCGCCATCCCTTCGACGCCGTGCGCATGCCACGCAACGCCAAGACGGCCGACATCCGCACGACGCTGGGCGCGCTCATCCTCACGGCCGGCGAGCAGCAGACGATGAACTTCTACATGAACTTGGGCAACACGGTGCCCGAAGGCGCCGGCCGCGACCTCTACCAGGAAATTGGCATGGTGGAAGAAGAGCACGTCACACATTACGGTTCGCTGCTTGACCCGTCGTGCACGTGGCTGCAAAACATGCTGCTGCGCGAGTACATGGAATGCTACCTGTACTACTCGTTCTACGAAACCGAGGTGGACGCCTACACGAAGAAGATCTGGGGTCATCACTTCGAGCAGGAAGTTGCACACCTGCACAAGGCCGCCGAACTGCTACAGAAGTACGAGGGTATGGAATGGCAGCAGCTCATCCCAGAAGGCGAGTTCCCGGAGCTGTTGGATTTCCATCCCACGAAGGATTACGTGCGCGAGGTACTGGCCGAGCAGGTCACGCTCACCGCGCAGGACGAAGAATTCGTCGAGGTGGACGACCTGCCGAACGATTTCCGTTTCTTCTCATGGAACGCGCATGTGAACGGCCGTGTGCAAGATGTCCCGAGCCACCGCGTCATTCGCGACACGCAGAAGAAGGACGGCGAAGACTACCGCCTGGAGGACGCCGAAAGCCCCATCCCCGAGCTGCGTAGCCGCACGGAGGACAATACCAAGCTCGGCCGCATTCAAGGTGCCGGCCACGACCTGGGCAAGGGTGGCGCACAAACGGAAGAGGTAGAAGAAGTAGAAGTTGTCATGGCGTAACTAAACTAGCTTGAAATAAAAAAGAACCCGCGGAGTACTTCGCGGGTTCTTTTTGTGTCGCGTGCTGAACGGTTATTCAGCGGCTTCGGTGTAGTTGCGGTTCACGGAGGAATCCACCGGAACGCCCGGGCCCATGGTGGAGGACACGGCGATGGACTTCACGTACTTGCCCTTGGCCGCGGCAGGCTTCATGCGCAGGATCTCGTCATACACCGCACCGTAGTTCTCGGCCAGCTGCTCAGCGGTGAAGCTCACCTTGCCGAGGATGACGTGCGCAATGCCGTAGCGGTCGGCGCGATACTCCACGCGGCCGCCCTTGAGCTCGTTGATGGCCTTCGCCACGTCGTTGGTAACGGTGCCCAGCTTCGGGTTCGGCATGAGACCACGGGGGCCGAGGATCTTACCCAGACGGCCAACCTTGCCCATCTGATCCGGCGTAGCCACGGCGGCGTCGAAGTTGAACTCGCCAGCCTGGATCTGAGCCATAAGCTCGTCGGTGCCCACGATGTCGGCGCCGGCTTCCTCAGCAGCACGAGCCGCTTCGCCCTCAGCGAACACGGCCACGCGCACGCTCTTGCCCGAGCCGTTCGGCAGGCTTACCGTGCCACGCAGCTGCTGGTCGGCCTGACGGGTGTCGATGCCCAGGCGGAAGTCGGCCTGCACCGTCTCGTCAAACTTAGCCGATGCAACCTCCTTGACCAGCTGCATTGCCGCAAGCGGCGTGTAGGGAGTCTCGGCAACCTTCTCGGCTGCGGCGAGGTAGTTCTTACCATGCTTCGTCATAATAGTTCCTTTCGTGGTTCGTAGCGGACGCCTCGCGCCCTTCCACTGTCATCTTGCACGCCTCACGCGGCTCTCGACCGGCGAGGTAGTACCCAAACATACACGCACAAACACAGAAAAAGTGGCGTTCGCGGGAACGCCACCTTCGCTTAGTCTTCGTCAAGTTCCTTGCCGGAGAGCATGGCAGCCACCTTACGGGACGGCACATACTTCTTCTTCATCTCGCGGCCCTCGATGCGCACGCCCATGGAGCGCGCCGTGCCGGCGATGATCTCCATAGCAGCCTCCACCGTGTTGGCGTTGAGGTCGGGCATCTTAAGCTCGGCGATCTCGCGGAGCTGATCTTCGGTCAGCGTACCCACGCTGGTGATCTGCGGAATGCCGGAGCCACTCTTGATGCCCAGCTTCTCCTTGATGAGGATAGCCGCGGGCGGGGTCTTGCACACAAAGGTGAACGACTTGTCCTCGTACACCGTGATTTCGACCGGGATGATAGTGCCGGACTGATCCTGCGTCTGAGCGTTGAACGCCTGGCAGAACTGCATGATGTTGACGCCCTGAGCACCCAGAGCCGGGCCGACCGGAGGAGCCGGGTTTGCCGCACCGGCGGGAATCTGAAGCTTAATAAAGCCGGTTGCTTTCTTTTCAGCCATGAGAGTTATCCTTTCAGCTGATCAATCAGTGTGAACGTATATCGACGAAGCAGCGTGTGCGTGAGAAGCCCCGGTCCACTGCGGGCACGCTGCCGCTTACATCCTCGTAGTGCTAAATCTTTGCCACCTGGTCGAACGACAGTTCCACGGGGGTTTCGCGTCCGAAGATGGACACCATAACCTTCACCTTGCCAGCTTCCGGCATAACCTCGGAAACCACACCGTCGAACTCGGCCAGAGGACCGGACACTACCTTCACCGACTGCCCCACCTCGATAGAAGACGAGGTCTTCTTCGGAGCGCCAGCGCGCGGCTTGCCCATGCCCATAATCTTATTGTATTCCTCACGCGTCAGCGGAGCGGGGTTGCCTTGGCTTCCCACGAACCCGGTAACGCCGGGGGTATTGCGAACAGCGGCCCAGCTGCGGTCGTCCAACTCCATTCGGACAAGCACGTAGCCCGGGAACACCTTTTTCTCGCTCTCAACGCGACGTCCGCCCTCTTTGATTTCCGTCACCATTTCGGTGGGGATTTCAATGGCGAACACGTTGTTCTCAAGACCCATGGTCTCGATGCGCGTCTCAAGGTTTTTCTTCACCTTGTTCTCGTAGCCCGAGTAGGTGTGCAGGACATACCACTTCTTCGACATGTCCTACGCCCCCAGCCCAGAAATAGCTACGAGCAGCGGCGTAATAATAACGTTGTCGAGCAGAGCCACATACACGCCGAAGAACAAAAGCGCAACCACCACAACAACGCTCCAACGGAACACGTCTTGCTTGGTCGGCCACGTCACGCGCTTCATTTCCGCGCGGACATCCTTCAGGAAACCGAAGCGGCGCTTCTTAGGCTTAGCTTCGGACTTCTTTTCGATTTGCTTCTCGCTCTTTTTTTCCTGCTTGTCAGCGGCAGGGGCCTCGGCCTTGTCGGCCTTCTTGAAAAACCGCTTCTTGGGTTCGGTTGCAGCGGCATCAGCCTCGGCGACGTCTTTAGCCTCGACTTTAGCGGCCTGAGCTTCGCGCGCCTGTTCCTTGCGTGCAGCACGGGCGGCAGAAGCCTTCGCTCGTTGTGTCTTTGATTTCTTTGCCATCTGATTCCTTCGCCCGAGAACCCGGGTAATTTCGTATCGGTCTTAAACGCCAAACAAGCAGCCTGATTCCAAGCTGCTCATACAAGCAACCTGAATGCAAGCTGCTTCCAGATAAACAAGCTGGCAGGCCAGGAGGGACTCGAACCCCCAACATGCGGTTTTGGAGACCGCCGCTCTACCAATTGGAGCTACTGGCCTATTGCTTGCTTCTTCCCTGAAACGCTATCGAGTTTCCTTGTGCAGCGTATGATGTCCGCACCACTTGCAATATTTCTTCAACTCGATGCGATCAGGATTGTTCTGCTTGTTCTTCTTGGTCGTGTAATTGCGACGCTTGCAATCGGTGCAGGCCAAGGTGACCAACGTGCGCATGAATTCTCCTCTAATCGCTTACGTACGAGCTTGATAACGTTTCCGGATACACATGAATTTTCAAGAAGCGGGGCTCGCAGGCGTGCGAGCCCCGCGCTTAGCAGCAAAGCAGTGTTACTTGATGATCTTCGTAACACGACCGGAGCCAACGGTGCGGCCACCCTCGCGGATAGCGAAACGCAGGCCCTCTTCCATTGCGATCGGGTGAATGAGCTCGCCCTTGATCTCAATGTTGTCGCCAGGCATAACCATCTCGGTGCCCTCGGGGAGGTGAGCAACACCCGTGACGTCCGTCGTGCGGAAGTAGAACTGCGGACGGTAGCCATCGAAGAACGGCGTGTGACGGCCGCCCTCTTCCTTCGTCAGGATGTAGACCTGGCCCTCAAACTCGGTGTGCGGGGTCACGCTACCAGGCTTGCAGAGAACCTGGCCACGCACGATCTCTTCGCGCTTGATGCCGCGGAGCAGGCAGCCGATGTTGTCGCCAGCCTGAGCCTCGTCGAGCAGCTTGCGGAACATCTCGATGCCGGTGCAAACCGTGTTCTGGGTCTCCTTGATGCCGATGATCTCCAGCGGGTCGTTGACATGCAGCGTACCGCGCTCCACACGACCGGTGGCAACGGTGCCGCGGCCGGTGATGGTCATCGTGTCCTCGACAGCCATCAGGAACGGCTTGTCGATGTCGCGCTCCGGCGTGGGGATGTAGGAATCCACCGCGTCCATGAGCTCCCAGACCTTTTCCTGCCACTCTTTGTCGCCCTCGAGGGCCTTCAGAGCGGAACCACGAATGATCGGGGTGTCGTCGCCCGGGAACTCGTAGCTGTCGAGCAGCTCACGAACTTCCATCTCGACGAGCTCGAGGAGCTCCTCGTCGTCGACCATGTCGCACTTGTTCAGGAACACCACGATGTAGGGCACGCCGACCTGACGGGCGAGCAGGATGTGCTCGCGGGTCTGGGCCATGGGGCCGTCGGTGGCGGCGATTACGAGGATGGCACCGTCCATCTGGGCCGCACCCGTGATCATGTTCTTGACGTAGTCAGCGTGACCGGGGCAGTCAACGTGAGCGTAGTGACGGGCGTCGGTCTCGTACTCGATGTGAGCAATGGAGATCGTGATGCCGCGCTCGCGCTCCTCGGGAGCCTTGTCAATGTTCTCGAAAGCCGTGAAGTCCGCACGAGCGGAGCCGTGGCTACCGTCATTCTCGGACAGGGTCTTCGAGATGGCGGCCGTGAGAGTGGTCTTACCATGGTCAACGTGACCGATGGTGCCGATGTTCACATGCGGCTTTCCACGCTCGAACTTCTCCTTAGCCATGTGTCATCCTCCTTATTAAAGGTTCACGTAAGTGAATTCAAACCAAAATAATGACGCGCCCAAGGTGGGCGCGGGAATAAAGCAAATGGTAGCGGTGACTGGATTTGAACCAGTGACGCCACGGGTATGAACCGTGTGCTCTGACCAACTGAGCTACACCGCCATGTTTTGAAATGGAGCCTGCGATCGGACTTGAACCGACGACCTCTTCCTTACCAAGGAAGTGCTCTACCGACTGAGCTACACAGGCAAAAAATGGTGGGAGCGCTAGGATTCGAACCTAGGTAAGCATAGCTAACGGGTTTACAGCCCGTCCCCTTTAACCACTCGGGCACACTCCCATGTTTCGCCCAATTCATGTGTATTTATCAAGCTGCCTGTCGCGTGTTTCGGGCTTTCCGAACGCGCGAGCAGATGAATAATACGCTAGGAATACGTACGTGTCAACTATCTACACGCCCCCGGGTGTGTCTTCACGATTCCTCCTTTTTTTCGAGCGGGAGGAATGTGTTTTCCCAGGTAATGATGACGTTGCGTACGCTACACCCACAGGGGAAGCGCATCATCGTTGCCATTATCGCGCAGATTTCTCTTTATGCGTTAAGAAATTTCTCAACAAGTATAACGGGACACGTCCCAACAAACGCAACCCGTACAGCACGACGTAGCTCTTATGGCGCACCCACACACGCCTTACTATATATAAGGTAAGGGGAAACGAGTTTTGGTGGATAAATGGTTCTTTACTATATATAAGGTAAGAGAAGAGGCTCGCGATGGCACTCTGCGTTGCGAAAGCACCCCCCCTTCTTTCAAAAGTGTGACGCGCTATCGCGCTGGGTAATATGCCACGAGTTCTCTCGATTCCTTACCTTACGACGCGGGTTTGTTCTCCGCCTTCGGCGGAGAGGGCGCTTCGTGATGAAGCGCCCCTCATATACTCTTTATGTCGCCAGATTTATGGCGAGTACGTCCTTTCCAATGTAGGTTGCATGTGAGATAAA
>NZ_JASJEU010000016.1:0-27835 GCF_030077735.1 Gordonibacter faecis
TGCGAAACCATCGCAGGCCGCCGTAGAAGACTCGGGCTGGTAGCCTGAGTAAGTCCAAGAATCCTGCCGCACGCCCTTTATGTACGGATTTGTCAGGAGTCCACAAGAGAAACCCCAGGTCAGTTTTTTCGCGATACTAGTAAAGTCCCGAAATCAGGCGAAAATCCGTACATAAACGGACATTTCTGCCAATTCGCGTGGTTCTTGGTGCAAAGCCGGACTATTTGCTGAGGCTTCGGCTTCATTTAGTACAGTTGAAGCATGGTAATTGTATGGCGGGGTTGGTACTCTGGTTACAGCAGGAAAACTACTCCAAAGGGGGCTCTGAAAGGGAGGTGGAGATGGTGGATCGAACGCCGTAGAGGTAGGTTCGCGAGCAACTTCAAGGGGAGGTTGCTTACAATCAAGGAGGAAAGAATCGTGAAATCAAAGGGGGATTGTATGGACGCTTTTGACGTGGATACGTCTGCGACGAATTTGAGCCGCCGACAGTTTATGAAAGGCAGCTTGGCGGTTGCCGCATCGGCGGCAGCGCTGAGTGCTTTCGGCTGCGCTCCGTCGACCAAGGTCAAAGAGGACGAAGGCGCCGCGATGGCGGTCAACCCGGAAGAGGGCGGCACGTGGGTAGCCGCCGCCTGCTGGCACAACTGCGGTGGCCGCTGCGTGAACAAGGTTATGGTGAAAGAGGGCGCGGTCGTTCGCCAGAAGACCGACGACTCGCACGAAGATTCGCCCACCTTCCCGCAGCAGCGCGGCTGCGTGCGCGGCAAGGCGCAGCAGCAGCAGTGCTTCGGCGCCGACCGCATTCTGCATCCCATGAAGCGCAAGGGCTGGAAGCCCGGCGGCGGCGAGAACGCGAACGGCCAGATGCGCGGCAAGGACGAGTGGGAAGTCATCAGCTGGGATGAGGCCATTGACCTGGCCTGTCAGGAAATCAAGCGCATCAGCGACAAGTATGGCCCCACGGGCTTCTACTGCAAGTCGCCCGACGCTTCCATCAACGTGATGTGCGGCTGCGTGCGCGGCTGGGACACCACCTCGCACGGCACCTACACGCTGGGCTCGGATATGATTGGCCTGCCGTCCACCGACATCGGCAAGGCGAACGACCGCTTCGACCTCATGAACGCTGAATACATTATTATGTATTCCTCGAACCCCACGTGGTCGGCCGCCGGCACGCCTACCTATTACTTCATTCAGGCGAAGGAAGCGGGCGTGAAGTTTGTCACGGTTGACCCGCTGTACAACGCCTCGGCCCAGATGCTCGATGCCGACTGGATTCCCGTGCGCAACGGCACCGACATGGCGTTTATGCTGGCCACGGCCTATGAGATGCTGCGTCTCGACCAGGAGGAAGGCAACATCGTTGACTGGGACTTCCTCAACAAATACACGGTGGGCTTCGACGCCGAGCACATGCCGCCCGACGCAAAGCTGTCCGAAAACCTGAAAGACTACGTCATGGGTACCTACGACGGTACGCCCAAAACGCCCGAGTGGGCCGAGCCCATCTGTGGCGTTCCGCCCGAGCAGGTGACCGCGTTCGCGCGCATTCTGGGGAAGAACAACAAGACCATGCTGCTGCACAACTACGGCATGGTGCGCTGCAACGGCGCTGAAATGATTCCGCAGATGCTCATGGCGCTGGGCGCGATGGGTGGCCACATGGGCAAGTCGGGCCACGCGTGCGGCGGTGCGTATCACGCGAACTGCGGCAACTACGGCCCGAATCTGGTCAAGGCTGGCAGCGCGAAGAAGCCAAAGACAAAGAACCCCTGCTCAACCGGTGTGCGTCAGCCTCAGCTCTACGACCTCATTTTGGCCGGTGGCGGCGAAGTGTTGGACGTGTCAAACTCCTACGGCAGCTTCCACGAACCTATCCCCACCACGCTCGGTCCCATCAAGGGTATCTTCCACGTGACGGACGCGACGCTGCAAACCTCGCTGCACCAGAAGGCCGGCATCGAGGCGCACCGTGCCGTGGACTTCGTGCTTACGCGCGCGCAGTTTATGACCACGAACGCTCTGTACTCCGACATCATCCTGCCCGTGACCACCGAATGGGAGCGCCCCGGCAGCGTGACCACGTGCAACCGCGAGTTCGTGTACTGCTACTCGCAGGTGACCGAGCCGCTGGGTGAAGCCAAGACCGACCAGGAAATTGGCACCCTGCTGCTTGAGGGCATGGGCATGGACCCGAAGCTTGCCTACGACACCTCGGAAAAGCAACAATTCTTCGAGCAGATTGCCGGCAGCCAGGTGATGGGCGCCAGCGGTGAGATGGAACCGCTCGTTACTATTACGGCCGACGACATCAGCGAGTGGGGCGTGGAAGGCGAGCCGCAAGAGGGCATCATTTCGCTCGCCGACTTCGTGGCGAACGGCGGTTACCAGTTCGAGCGCACGTCGGACGACGGCCACGGCTTCATCGGCTACGAGGACTTCGTCACCGACCCCGAGGCCAATCCGCTTCCCAGCGCCAGCGGCAAGCTGGAAATTTACTGCCAGGCGCGCTACGACCTTATGGCCTCGTTTGGCTACGAGGGCATCGAGCAGTACAAGCCGTATCCGACCTATGTGGTGCCGGTCGTGGGCTACGAGTCAACGTTCAAGGACAAGAAGATCGGCGGCGAAAAGAGCGAGTACCCCTACATCATGTACAACCCGCACTACCTGCGTCGTTCGCACTCCGTGTTCGACAACTGCCCGTGGCTGCGTGAGACGTGGGCAAACCCGGTGTTCCTGAACCGTCAGGACGCGAAGGATAAGGGCATTGCGGAAGGCGACACCGTGCTTATTGAAACGCCTGCTGGTAAGGGCCTGCGCCGCGCCGCGCTGATGGATATTCTGCTGCCGGGCGTGGTGGGCGTGCCCCACGGCGCGTGGGTGGACGTTGACGAGGCGACGGGCATCGACCGCGCGGGTTCCGACAACTACCTGATTGGCGCCGAGTACGGCGGCATGGGTGTGTCGGGCTACAACAACCAGATTTGCAACATTAAGAAATACGATGGCGAAGCGCTTGAGGCGGATTGTGATTGGCCGCAGCGCATCGTGTCCGCATAGGTCCAAGGGGGATATGACTCATGGCTATTGGATACTATTTCGATATGACGAGGTGCACGGGGTGCCGTGCCTGCCAAGTTGCCTGCAAGGATAAGAACAGGCTTGACGTGGGAACCATCTACCGCCATGCGGGGACGTTCTCGGTGGGGGAGTTTCCCAAGGTGAGCGCGTATAGCTACTCGGCCACGTGCAACCATTGCGCAGCGCCCGCGTGTGCGGCCGCGTGCCCGCAGGGGGCTATTGAAACCCGCAAGGACGGCGCGGTGGTTATCGACCGCGAAAAGTGCACGGGCGATGGCTCGTGCACGAAGGCCTGCCCGTACGGCATTCCGCAAATTCTGCCGGACGGCAAAGCGGGGAAGTGCGACAGCTGCTACATGATTCGCGAGGCGGGTGGCCAGCCGGCGTGTGTGGCGGCGTGCCCCAACCGTGCGCTTGATTTTGGCGACGTGGACGAGCTGACGAAGAAGTACGGCCCGGATTGCGTGAAGGAAATTGCCATTCTGCCGTCCGCTGAAACCACCAAGCCAAACACCCTGATCAAAGCCAAGGAAGCCGCAAGCGACCCAGCTTTTGTTGAGGTTAATTGGTAAGAGCGGTTAGTAGCTGTCTGTGTTGAGGCACCTCAGAGTTCGTCCGGACTCTGAGGTGTACAGGGGCTGTAGCACAACCCCTTACCTGCCAGGTTGACCGTAGGGCAAGGGCTCTGCCCTTGCCGTCAACTACGTTTGACCTGGCAGGTTTATTCTGACTGAGCGGCAAGGGTAGAACCCTTGCCCTACAAAGTACCGGTAAATTGGTACACTGCTCTCACACATGAAACCGCCCGCTTCGGCAGGCACTAAGGAGAACCATGGACGAGCATACCATCGAACAGCTAGGGATGCGGCTTGCGAACCGGGCGTATCTGCAGCGGATTTTTCACATTGTGTTTGGCGCTGAGCCGAGCGCCGAGGAACTTGCCACGCTGGGGTCGCCGGAAACGGTGGCGCAGTTTCACGCGCTGGCCGAGGTGTTCCGCCAGGACGACCTTGGCATCTGCATGGAATCGATTGCCTCGTCGGCCGCGGAAGTGCTAGCCGATGCAGAAAAGCTGTGTGCCTCCTTGGGCGATAGGGCCGATGACGCGGCGTACGTGGAGGCGCTCAAGTCTGACTTCACGCGCCTGTTTTTGGTGCCGGGTGAAGCGTATGTGCACCCTTGGGAGTCGCCCTACATTGGCAAAGAGGTCATGCTCTTCCAGGAAAGCACGCTTGATGTGCGGCATCGCTATGCCGAATACGGCTTCAAGGCGGTGGAATTCGGGCATTTTCCCGAGGATCATGTGTCCATGATGATGGACTTCCTCGCACACTTGAGCACGCGCGCGTTCGACGCGTTCGGCGACGGGCGGGACGACGAGGTGCGCCGTATCCTCCTGTCGCAGCAAGACTTTGCGCGCGAGCACCTTCTCAACTGGCTGCCAGCGTTTCGCGATAAGGTGCACGAGAAGGATACGCAGGGAGTGTATCGTCGGCTGGCGGATGCGCTCGTCGCGTTTCTCATGGTGGACGAGTGCTTCGTGGAACAGGCGCTGGCGGAGATCGGGTAAGTATTGGGACGCGCGGGGAAGCAAAGGGACGAATCGTGAATTTGGAAGCGTATCGAGCAGCATTTGATGCGGTGCAGGCCGATTTTGAGGAAGCTGTTGCCGCGTGCGGTTTGCCGTTCGAGCGCGAGGAATCCCAGCCGCGTGTGCGTCGCGCTGCGGCGACGTGCGGTTTCTGCGAGAACAGCGGTGCGAGCCTGGGGAAGGGCTGGCTGTCGCCGTCGTGCCGAGCGTGTCGCACGGGCGAGGAAACTGCGACGTTTTTCATCTCGCTCAAATGCACACGGAACTGCTATTTCTGCTTCAACGTCAACCAGGAAGACTACGAGTATCATCGCACGCATGAGCGCGCGATAGCCGCTGAGTTGCGCGCTGCCCACGCGGCGGGCGCGAAGTTTCGTCACCTTGCCGTGACGGGTGGCGAACCGTGCCTGCATCCGGACGAGTTGCTGGCGTTTTTGCACTGCGCGCAGGAGTTGTATCCCGAAGCGCGCACTCGTCTCTACACGAGCGGCGACTGCTTGGACGACCGCTTGCTTGTCGCGCTGCGCGACGCGGGCTTGAGCGAAATCCGCTTCAGCGTGAAGATGGAAGAATCGGCTGATCAGCGATGGGAAACGCTCAGTAAGATAGCCGAGGCTGTTGGGGTTATTCCCGATGTGATGGTGGAGATGCCGGTGATCCCCGGCACGCTTGATGAGATGCGCGAACTGCTGGTGCAGTTGGACGAGCGCGGCGTGCGCGGCATCAACCTTTTGGAGTTCTGCTTCCCGCTGGCCAACGCCGAAGCGTTCGCGGCGCGTGGGTTTGAGCTGCGCCGCAACCCGTACGTGGTTCCCTACAACTATTGGTATGCCGGTGGCCTCTCCATCGCGGGGAGCGAGGCGGAGTGCCTTGAGTTGTTGCGGTTTGCGGCGGAGAAGGGTTTGCGCCTGGGTGTGCACTACTGCTCGCTCGACAACAAGTTTTCCGGCCAGATTTACCAGCAGGACAAACCGTTCTTGTTGGATGATGCGTTCGCCGCGCACTACGCCTGGCTTTCGTTTGACAATGCCGACTACTTCCTGAAATGCGCCAAGGTTTTTGGCGATGATGTGTCTACGGTCGAGCGCCTGCTTGGCGAATTGATAGAGGACAGTGGAGACACTCTTCGAAGCGCCGACAAAGCCTTCACCAGCGGAAGCGCCCCCGAGGCCGCTTTCGAAGATCGTATCCACAAGGACTCCGCCATCCCTGAACTCGCCTTCCCCCTGGCCTGGGCTTCCATAGTTGCCGAAGCGCTTCCCATGGTTGAGTTGGGAGTAAGCCTAAACGTCCTCGAACCAGACGAAACCTCCCTCCACCTCCGAGAAGTAGCCCTCAACCCCTGGCACCCCACAGAAGGCGAACACTCTCTCTTCTACGCCGCCAACTAAGGCGTGCTATCGCGCCGGAAAAGAGTGACGCGCTATCGCGCAACAAAAGTGTGACGCGCTGTCGCGCTACTAATTACGCCAAGAGGTTACCCGCTTTCCTATCACTATGACGCGGGCATGTTCTCCTATAGTTAACATACTTGTTTGGTAATCCTCGTAGGGACGCTCTCCAGAGCGTCCGCTCCGCCGAAGGCGGAGAATACAACCGCGACCTGCGTTTTCGCGCTTCGCGCGAACGGCGCTTCCCTAAAGGGACTAGGCGCTTCGCGCCGTCGCTGCTAACGCCGCTACGGGGGTTATGCTAACTGCACGTCAACGCCTTCAAGCCAGTCAGCCCGCGTTATAAAGTTAGGGTAGGCGGGATGCTTTTGGTGTATTCGCCAGCGCGATAGCGCTTCACCTTTTTTGGCGCTCGGCGGAATCACAGAAAACGCTTACTTTCCGCCCGCACCCCTGGCAACTTTGCTAGCTTTCGCGGGACCCGTGGGCGTTGTAGGATGAGGGTAGCTCAAGGAGAGGCGACCCCCAATTCGCCGATGCTTTGAAGGGGGGATGCGATTGCCCCACACACCACACCTCAGAGGTCTGGCAGCCTCGCTGCCGCGCAAACGCACACGGCCTTCCTGGAATTTCCCGAGGGGCCCGAACGCCGCACGTCGACGTTCGGGCCCCTTTTCACGTAGTTGGTAAATTTGCTAGCTAGGCGCACACTCCACCAGCGCGTATTGTGCGCGGTGGGGGTTGCCTCTTCATAAAGCGGCATGCATGGACATGAACGCGAAGAGGAAGAAGGGCGAACCATGTCGAACGTCGAGTACAAACGCACGCTGTGTTTTGCATCCCATGCCAACTGCGGTGTTCTGGCCACGGTGGAGGACGGAAAAGTTGTCAAGCTTGAGGGTGATCCCGATTGCCAAGTGAGCCAAGGGCGCGTGTGCGAGCGCATGGACTTCCAGCTTGACTGGCTGGACCACCCGAAGCGCTGCAATTATCCGCTGAAGCGCGTGGGCGCGCGCGGTTCGGGCAAGTGGGAACGCATCACGTGGGACCAGGCCATGAAGGAAATCGGCGAAAAGCTGCGCCAGCTGGCCGACGAATACGGCCCCGAGTCCGTCATTTTCTCCCATGGCACGGGCCGCACCGATGAGTGGTACGAGTCGCGGTTCTTCAACCTGTACGGCAGCCCGAACCTGGCTATGGGCGGCTCCGAGATTTGCTGGTGCCCCACGTACACGAACGAAAGCGCAACGTATGGCCAGTTCGCCGCTGCCTTCACCGCGGCCAAGACCGGCTGCGTGGTGCTGTGGGGTCACAACCCCGCCCAGTCCGGTGACTTCCCGGAGCACTGGGGCTATCAAGACCTGTTTGAGCAGGACCCGGATGTCAAGCTCATCGTGGTGGACCCGCGCTGCACCGAATACGCGCCGAACGCCGACGTGTGGCTGCGCCTGCGCCCCGGCACCGACGGCGCCATGGCCATGGGCTGGATGAACGTCATCATCAACGAGGAACTCTACGACAAGGAATTCGTCGAGTCCTGGACGTACGGTTTCGAAGACCTCAAGAAGGCCGTGCAGGCGTATCCTCCCGAGAAGGTCGCCGAAATTTGCTGGGTGTCGGCCGACAAGATTGTGGAAGCCGCGCGCATCTTCGCCACGTGCCTGCCGGCGTATCTGCCGTGGGGCCTGGCCACCGACGCTATCGGCCGCAATCAGGCGCAGGCCAACCGCGCCAAGGCGTGCCTGAAGGCACTCATCGGCATCAACAAGGCTGGTCAGACTTACCTCGCGCCGCCGAACGACGTGTTGCCGCACGCCACGTTCGAAATGCCTGAGGTGCTGCCGAAGTCCCAGCGCGACAAGCAGCTGGGTGCCGACCGCTTCCCGTTCCACTCCTGGCCCAGCTACCAGAAGATCTCCGACGCGCAGAGCCGCGTGTTCCATCATCCGTACTTCTTAAGCCAGAACGCCACGTGCGCCCAGAACTGGTGCGCGGTGAGCGAGGCCATCCGCACCGGCAAGCCATACCCGGTCAAGGGCCTTATTGCTCAGGCATCGAACCCGTTCTCCAACCTGTCCAACACCCAAGACGTGTACGAGTGCGTGAAGATGCTGGACTTGGTGGTTGACCACGAGTACACCATGACGCCGCTGGCTATGCTGTCCGACTACGTGCTACCCGCCGCAGGCTGGCTTGAGCGCCCGCAGCTGTGGGGTGTGGGCGGTGGCGGCCCCTGCATCACGGGCGTTGCGCTTACCGGCGAGGCCGCGGTGCCGCCGCTGTACGAGCGTCGCGACAACTACGAGTTCTGGCGCTCCATGGCCGAAGGCACGTTTGACCAGGAGACCGTGGACAAGTACTGGTCGTGGCAGACCACCGAGGAAGCCTACGACGCCATGCTGGAGCCGCAGGGCACCTCGGCGCGCGACGCCATTACCAACCCCGTGTTCAACTCCTCACCCGAGGAATGGCACAAGATGAATGACCCGAAAACGGGACAGCTGTATGGCTTCGGCACCCCGACGGGCAAGGTGGAGCTGCGCTCGACCATCATCGAGGATCTGTTCGACGACAAGGAAGCGCTGCCGTATTACGAAGAGCCGTTCGAGTCGCCCGTTTCCACGCCCGACGTGGCCGAGGAATACCCGCTCGTGCTCACGGCCGGTTCGCGCGTCATGCCGTACTACCACTCCGAGTATCGCCAGGTGAACGGCTGCCGCAACCGCTATCCCGAGCCGCACTTCCAGATTCACCCCGAAACGGCTGCCGAGTTGGGCATTGGCGACGACGTGTGGTGCTGGATTGAGACGCGCCGCGGCCGCTGCCTGCAGAAGGCGAAGCTCGATGCTGCCATGTCGCCCTACGCCATTTCGGCGCAGCACGGCTGGTGGTTCCCCGAACTGCCCGAGGCTGAGCCGTGGCTCGGTGGCTGGTTCGTGTCCAACATCAACATGTGCACGGACAACGACCCCGACAACTGCTGCAGGCTCTCCGGCGTGTACAACGTGAAGATTGCCATGTGCAAGGTAACCCGCGCCGACGACATGCCGTTCAAGAACCTGTTCAGCTAAGCACTACTGGCACTATCCATCCCCTGTTGTGGTGTCGGCGAAGGGCCTCCGCGCCGGCACCACCTCCCCAGAAGGCCGCGGTGGGGAAGCGCCGCTGCGGCCTTCAATTGAAAGGAACATCCCATGTGCTTTAGACCTTCTGCCGTCGACGCGACCGCGCCGACCAGTAAGACGTGCGCCCGGTGCGGCGCTACGAACGACGCAGCGGCTGCTGTGTGCGCAAGCTGCGGATCTGATACGTTTGAGGAAGCGCCCCTGAGTGCGCCAGGTGTGCCGGAAGCTCCTGCGGCGCCGGGTGTGCCGGGCGCGCCAGCGGCACCTACGCCAGCTGCGGCACCGGCGGCTCCTGCTGTTTCTGCCTACGGCGAGCCGCCGCACTGCGGTTCTGCGGGGAAGATTTCAACGCCGAAGGTGGCGCCGCGGTTTTAATCGTCCGACGGCCGGGGCTTGGGGAGCGGTTTCTTCAGGCCCGGGTCGTCGTCGGTACTCACAATGATGGAATTCTGGCGCGGCTCTTCAATGAACGGGTCGCAAAGGCCCAGGGCCGTGGCCACCGCCATCAGGTGATAGCAGCTGCTTACGTTGAACCGCTTCTTCAGCTTCTCGATGTGCATGCGCACGGTGGATTCCGAGACGTCGAGGGTGAAGGCAATTTGCTTGGGGGAGTAGGAGCGTGCGAGCAGATCGATGATTTCGCGCTGGCGCTGCGAGAGGGCGGGCACCATGCTGTCGGGTCCACGCACGGAGTCGACGACCAGCATTTTGCCGCTAATGGAGGCCATTTCAGGTTGAGCGGCCCAGCGCGGCTCGAACTCGGTGCGGATGACATACAGGAAGGACGCCATGTCATCCATCTGGCATTTGAGAATGAACTCGCCGTCGGCGCTGTACACACAAAGGGTCAGCATGGCGTAGCATCATCCCTTCAAGGATGCTCGGGATCTCCCGGTAGATGCTTTCAGTATAGGAAGCCCGCCCGCCTCCCACAATCTATCAAAACTGATAGGGTAGGGCTGCTCCCACCCAAGCACGACGCGCTGCCGCGCGGGCAAAATGTGATTCGCGTTCACGAGAATGGCAAGGGGGATACTGACGGCGCTTCTCTCAGGATGGTGGACTGAGGGAGTGGGGGAGGTGGCGGGGCAATGGTAGAATGGGGGACATGGGAATTACAGTGAATATAACGGGGGACGCGCACGAGACGAGTGCGCGGGTGCTTGCGCGCGCGAGTGCGGGCGGAACCGAGACGGTGCTGGTACTGCCGTCGAACGATGAGGTGCTTGCGCGTCGGCGCGACCTTGCGGCGGCGGGGTCGCTCCTGCGCTTTGGCGTACGTGTGGCCACGCTGGCGTCGTGGGTGGCGGACGTGTGGGAACTCTACGGCGACGGGCGCGCCCTGGTGAGCGCCGTGGAACGCGCGCTGCACGTGCGCTGCGCGCTTGCGGAGGCGAACGTGCAGATGGCGGCCACGCCGGGTGTGGTTGATGCGCTCGGGCGCGCCTTCGCGCGCGGGGCGGGGCTGCCCTCGTTTGCCGCTGCGGTTACGGGCTCGCTGCCTGAGGGGTGCGCGCTCACTGAATCGGAGGAACGTGTGCTTGCGGTGGCGCGCGCTTACGAGGCGCGCTTGGCGGCGTGTGGGCTGGTTGAGCAAGGGGCTGTTCTCTGCGCGCTCGACCAGGCCGAGGTGGCATGGCCAGCGGCTGTGGTGGTGGAAGGCGCGACGGTGCTTGCGCCTGATGAGGCCGCATTCTACGCACAGCTTGCGAAGCATGCTCAGGTGACGTTCTGCGTGGAAGCGCCCGCTGGCTCGCGCTTCGACGTGGCACGCTCGGTGCGCAAGGCGCTTGAACAAGCGGGCGTACAGCCGGTAGTTAAGGTTGACGCGCAGGAAGGCGAAGGCGCGGATACGCGATGCGCGCCTGAACTTCGCGAATTGGCGGCGGCGCTCTATCATCCGGACGCGACGCACCCGGTTGCGGCTACGGGTGCCGTGCGTGCGGTGCTGCCGGCGGGGCGCTATGCGCGCGCCCGGTTGCTGGCTGAGGCGCTTGCCGGCGCGGGGGAGGCCGTGGTTGTCTGCACCGATCCGGCGCTGCGTTTCGAGGAGTTGGCGCCGCGCCTGGTGCCGCAGGGCGCGGTGGTGGAGGCGTCGTATTCCCGCCGCTTCGACGAGACGGACTTTGGGGGCGCGCTGCTCACGGTGTCTGAGCTGGTGGCAGGCGGCGCTGAGGAACCCCTCGACACGTTTGCCGCTGCTGACCTCGCGCTGGGCAGCGTTGCCGGACGGGGTGTGCGCACGGCTTACGCGCTCGACCGCACGTGGCGGCGCAATCGCCTGGTTACCTGCGACAGCGTGCTCGGCCAGTTGTGCGATGGCGCGCCTGAGGTGGCTACAGCTCTTGTTGAGGCATGCAAGAGCGGCCGCTTCGTCGAGGCGCTTGATGCCGCGGAGGCCCACTACTACGCGGTTCGCGGCTGTACGCAGGCATTTCGTGCCGAACAGCTGGCGGCGGTACGCTGTGCACGCCGTGTGTTCGAGTCCGCACACGCTGCGGGCGCAGGTGTTGACGAGGCGCTTTCGGTGCTGGCAATGCAGCGTGTGCACGTGCGGGTATGCGCAAGCGGCCAGGAACGGGACGAAACGTGCGGTACTTCCGCCGCATCGCCAACCCGCGTGCGCGTGATGAGCTTTTCCGAAGCCGCACGCTGTGCGCCGGGCAGCGTGGACGTGGTAGTTGTTGCCGACCTCAACGCCTCCGACCAGCCAATACGAGAAACCCGCACGTCAATAGATGTGCTGTTCGAGAAGCTGGGCTGCGCCTGTGAGCGCGACCCGCTGTTCGAAAACCGCGTTCGCCTGCTTGCCCTCGTGCGTGCCGCACGCCGTACGGTGCTGCTGGAGCGCGCGCTCAACAACGCCGAGGCCGACCCGGCCTATCCCGCCGTCATGTTCGAAGACGTGGTTGACTGCTATCGCACCAATCCCGCGAACGCGCGCGAACTCGACAAGGTGACGTCGCTCGCGCCGGCGCTTCTGCCCTTCGCCCTGACGGCGGGCGAGGAAATGCTCGAAGAAAACCTCATTCCGCGCGCGGGCACTTGCGCCGCCGCCCAGGAAAGCAGCAACCGAGAAGCGGTCACCACAGGTGTGCCCGCCACCCCAACCTCCGACTTCACGCGCGTTGGCCCAGCGGGCGCACCCTACATCGCGCTTCCGCGCGCGAGCGAGGCCGACGGGCGTGCGCTGCTTTCGCCGTCCAGCATTGAAAGCTACCTCGAGTGCCCGCACAAGTGGTTCTCCCTGCGCCGCCTGCGTCTGGCCGAGGTGGACGCGCGCTTCTCGGCGCGTGAACAGGGCACCTTCGCCCACGCGGTGCTGCACACGTTCGGCGAACGCTACGCGGCCGATCACGGTGGACACAAACCGCGCGTGGGTGACCTTGCTAACGCTCGCCCTGTGTTCGACGATGTGTTCACCAGCGAAGCGGCCCACCAGTTCGACAAAGACTCCCGCGACGATCCGCTTATCCCGCTCACCGAGCGCGAGCGCCGCCAGATGGATGACCTGCGTAGCGCCCTCCATAGCTTCCTTGAGCGCGACGCGGCGCTCCTGCCCGCCTTCGAGCCCGCCCACTTCGAGTTCACGTTCGGCAGGGAAACACCCGTGGAGTATGCTGGTGTGCGCCTGCACGGCTCCATCGACCGATTCGACGTGGACGCGCAGGGGCGCGCCGTGGTCATCGACTACAAAAGCTCGCTTTCGGCCGACTACCACCTGCTGCCCTCGCAGCCCGCCACCCCCTTCGCGCTGCCCACCAAGGTGCAGACGCTCATCTACGCCCAAGCCGTGCGCCGCATGCTGGGCCTGGACGTGGTGGGCGCGCTGTACGTGCACATGCTGCGCCCCGGCTCCCAACCGGTGGTGTGCGGCGCGTACGACGACACGGTGCTCGGCCCGCACGACTTGCTGGATATTTCACCTGCTCGCAACGCACTTTCGAACACCGGCTTCACCATGTTCGGCGCGCTGCTCGACGCGGTGGAAGACCTCGTGGGTGCCGAACTTGAGCACCTGCTGGCGGGCGAGATTGCCCCGTGTCCCCGCACGCCGCGCGCGTGCGACTTCTGCCCCGTGTCCGTGTGCGAGGGAAGGACGCGCTCGTGAACTTCGACACCTTCACCCCTGCTCAGCGGGCCTGTGTGGGCCATCTCGACCGGCCGTTGTTCGTGGCGGCCGGCGCCGGATCGGGCAAAACCTTCACGCTGCAGCAGCGCATCGCCTACGCGCTTCTGCCCGACAGCGGCCCGGCGCTGGCGTCCATCGACGAGGTGCTGGCCATCACGTTCATGGAAAAAGCGGCCGCCGAAATCAAGGCGCGCGTGCGCTCGGCCCTGCGCGCGGAGGGCATGTTCGAAGAGGCGCTGAAGGTTGACGGCGCGTGGATTAGCACCATCCACGGCATGTGCGCGCGTATTCTGCGCGAAAACGCGCTGGAAGTGGGCGTTGACCCGGCGTTTTCCGTGGTTATGGAATTCGAGGCGGGGCGCTTGCGCGACCAGGCTATCGAAGAAGTGCTGCGCGCCGAGGCGGACGGGCGGCGTTTCGCGGCCCTGTTTGCGGAATACGGCGCCACGCCCTCGGGCGGCCCGGGCGTCGACACATCGGTGCAGGGCATGCTGAAAGAGTTGCTGGCGAAGGCGTCGTCGTATCGCGAGGGACTTGCGGCCATCGACCTGGGCGGCGAGCCGCCGGCACCCTCGTCCTGCGTGCGCGAAGTGCTTGCTGCCTATGAGGAAGCGTGCGCGCTTGCCGCGGTGGCGTGCGGCGGCAAGAAGCCCACGGCGCGCCAGCTGGAGACGCAGGCCGCGGCCGAGGCGGCGCGTGAGGCGCTGAACGCGTTTGTGGAAAGCGGCTCACAGGATGCCGCTGAGCTGGGACGCGTCTTTGCGTCGTGCGGTCTTCTGCGCAAGGACGGCTTCGGGAAGGCTGCCGGCGAGGCGGGGCAGGAGGCGGCGCTTGCGGTGCAGGCGGCGCTCGACAAGGTGCTGCGCACGCTGAACCTGGCGCGTGGCCGTGCCTACGCCGACGTGCTGATGGCGCTCGCGCGCGAAGTGGAGGCCGCCTACCAGCGCAAACTTGACGCGCGCGCCGCGCTCGACAACGATGGGCTTCTGCGTCGCACGTTGCATGCGCTCTCGGCGCAGCCTGCGCTGGCGCAGCGCTACCGCGACCGCTTCAAGCTGGTCATGGTGGACGAATTTCAGGACACGAACCAGTTGCAGGTGGACCTCATCGAGCTGGTGGCCGGCACCGACAAGCTGTGCACGGTGGGCGACGCGCAGCAGAGCATCTATCGTTTCAACGGCGCCGACGTGTCGGTGTTTGAGCGGCAGCGGGCGCGCGTGGCTGCCCTTGGCGACGAGGCCTGCTTGCGCCAACTGGACGACAACTTCCGCAGCCATGGAGATGTGTTGGCGTTCGTGCGCCGCGTGTGCGGCCAGGACCAGGTGTTTGGTGAACGCTTCCTTGATCTGCGCGCTTCGCGCGGTGGCGCGAGTTCGTTCAAGGGGACGGGCGCGCGCATTGAGGTGCAGCTGGTGTCCTACGAGGGCAGCAAGGAAGCGTGCGGCGCGGTGGCGGCTGAGGCCGCGGGCATCGCGCGCCGCTTCGCCGAACTGCGCGATGCGGGCCACGAGGCCTCGGAGATGGTGGTGCTGCTCGGCAAGATGAGCGCGGCCGACACCTACGCTGACGCGCTGCGTACGGAAGGGTTCGCGGTGGTGCTCGGCGGCGGGCGCAGCTTCTTCGCGCTGCCGGAGGTGTGTGCCGTGGAGAATCTGCTGAGTGCCCTGGCCGATCCGGCCGACACGCGTGCGCTCTACGCAACGCTGACAAGCCCGCTTTTGCGCCTCACGCCCGACGACTTCGTGCGCCTCTCAACCGTGATTGACCAGGTGACGGGCGAGGTGCGCCGCCAAGGTATCGACCGCGGCCTCATGGCGCTGGTCGATGCGGAGGCTCAAGAAGCGTGCGTGGCGGCGTTGGAAGGGAAAAGTCTCAGTGAGGACGCAGGACGCGCCGCCGAAGACGCGCCGGTTTCCGCCCGCCCGCCCTTCGTGGCCCCGCTGCCCGGCGAGCCCTCTGAGCGTCTGCGGTTTGCGGCGCGCCTGTTCGCTCGCGCCCGTGCCCGTATTGCGTGCGAGCGTCCTTCCCAGGTGCTGATGAGTGTCATCGCCGATTCGGGGTGGCTCGGCCGCCTCGAGCGCGCCGGCGTGGAGGGTGCCGCGGCAGCAGCCAACGTGCTCAAGGCCGTGCGCATGGTGGAAGAGATCGAGCGCACGCCCGGCTACGGCCTGGCCCGCACGGCGCGCGACTTCCGCGAGCAGGCCGCCTCAACCGCGTGCGGCCCCGGTTCGCTTTCGGTGTCGGGCCAAAACGCCGTGCGCATCATGACCATCCACAAGTCGAAGGGCCTGGAGTTTCCCATCGTGGCGGCCGCTTCGTTCGAACCGACGAAGCGCTCCTGTTCGACCTTTGCTGCTACCTCGGCCGACGGGCGCGTGCACGCAGCGCTCAGTGCGAAGCGCACAGCCGTGTGCCACCCGAAGAAAATTGCGAACGGGTTCACGTTCGAAGGCACCGACCCCGCCGCCGCGGCCGATCTTGCCGAGCGCGCCTGCGCCATCGCGAACCGCGAGTGGCACGAAGAAGTGGCCGAGGCGCAGCGCAAGTTCTACGTGGCCTGCACGCGCGCAAGCGAGTATCTGCTGGTCTGCGGCCTGGTAAAAGTGGGGAAGGATCCGCTTGCGGGCTATGCAAACACGCCGGTGTTCGACGACGTGCGCCACGCGCTGGTAGGCGAAGAAGACTTTCCGGAAGGGGAGGCCGATCTAGACTTCGGCGGAAGCGCTCCACTGCACTTCGAACGCGTGACGGTGTGCGCCGACGATGCAGCGGAGGTGGCAGAAACCGAGGCGGAGGCGCCTGACACCTATACCCTGCCGTCACTTGCGCCGTGCGCGCCGCTGCCGGTGGAACCCGTGCGCCTCCGTGACGACGTGTTTTCGTACTCGTCCATCGCGCCGCACGAGGATCATCTACCCCTCGCTGAGCGCGATGACCTTTCGGGGGCGGCAGCACCCAGCCGCGCTGCGCAGCCTGACGCAGATGCCGACCTCGTCGATGCCATCCCGGTATCCGACACCACAGAAGCCCCCGCGCCTCCCTCGGCCACCGACCTCGGCACGGCCTTCCACCGCCTCGCGCAGCTGGCCATCCTTCAAGCGCCCGCACACGAGGGCCGCCTCGTCGCACCCCCGCGCAAGCGCATCGAGGCCCTTGCCTGCAGCATGAAGCTGGGCGATGCCGAACGTGCCCGCCTCGACGCCGCGCTCGAGCGCTGGTTCACCTCGTCAATTGCCCGCCGCGCCGAACAGGCAAGCACCCTACGCGCCGAAGTTCCCTTCCTCGTGGAGGTGCCCCCGGCGCAACCCAGCGAAGCGCTCGCCTACCTCGAAGGCGAAATTGACCTGCTCGCGCTCAACAGCGACGGCACGCGCGCCTTCGTCGTGGATTACAAAACCGGCGGATCACCCGACGAAACCCCCGAGCGCCTGCACGAAAAGCACCTGCTCCAGGCTACGTGTTACGCCTACGCCCTGCTCACCCAAGGCATCCACCAGGTGGAATTCGCCTTCGTCCGCGTCGAGCGCCCAAGCCCCAGTAACCCGGCCGAGCCCCAAACCGTTCCCTATACCTTCGAGGTCGCCGACCTGCCCGCGCTTCAGCGCACCATCCAGCAGGCCCGCGCCCGCGCCGCGCGCTCCTAGCAAGCTCCTCTCCAAACACACCGCACCCGCCCCCCGGGGAGAAGGGCGGGTGCGGACAGCCAATCAAGCGGCCTGGTCACACGTTAGGCACGCGCATCGTAGGGGGACAGATGCGTGTGTGCCAGCCGCTCAATTGTTATCGTGACGGGCTCCAGGTCGCGAAAGCCGTAACTTTGCAGCCGCTTCGCCGCTTCGGTCGAAATGCGAATTTGGAAGCGCTCGATATCGTCCACCGTAATGGCAATGAGGTTCGCCCATATCCGCACGCCCTCGCCGATGCCTTCGAGCGGTGCGGCCGCGCCAGCAGCTGAATCATACCCGCCCGCGTCCGCAGCCTCAGCTGCCGATGTCGCGCCCGCGCCATAGGGAGGCAACACGCCAGGTTCGCCATACGCGCTCCCACCATACGCGGCCGCCCCGGTCTTGCCGCGGCCCTCCCGGCCACCGCGCTTCTGCTCGCGGATGGTAAGGCCAATCTCGCCTTCGGTGAAGCCGCGCGTCATCAGGTCGATGGAGGTATCCTGCGAAAGACCGATGATGCCTTCCTCATCGTCCAACACTGTGCAGAAGTACAGCGTTCCTGATAAGGTGCAGGTGTCGTTGTCCATGCTCATGCTCCTTTCCGGCCGCTCAGCGGCGCTTCGGCTCGCGCACGGAAAGCTTGGCCTGGGCCGCAAGGCTATTCACAAAGCGGGCGACCGTCTCGCTCCAGCGCTCGAATTCCGCCAGCGCGGCGGCAGGGTCGCGCGGTGCACCCTCGCCGCGGTAGTAGCGACGCATAAGGGTGTCGGTCAAAAGCGACAATTCCGGCCCGCGTTCAGCCGCTTCCTTAACGGCGGGCGGGCTCACCATCACCGCCAGCGAGGCCGCACGATACAGCAGGTAGAACGCCATGCGCACCTGTCCGTCTGCCTCGCCCGCGCCGCTGGTCGCTGCCTCATCCATCAGGCTACGCGCCTTCCTCATCAGCTCAAACGAGCTCTCATAGGTTGTCGCCATGCCGCCTCCCTCGTGTTGCCCCGTATAGTGCCCTGCCTCGCGTCCCGCGCGTGCGCTTACTCGAACAGTGCCGAAAGCGCGTTGTCGTCTTCCACGTCCACCACGTCGGCGTGCGTGATGCGGTCGCGCTTCTCGAAGTGATACACGCTCACGTCGTCGCGCGCCACGTCGCCGTCTTTCACCAGGCCACCAAGCGTGTGCAGCACATGGTCGGAGTGCGACGTGATAAGCACCTGCTTGCCCTCGGCGGCCATGTCGGACAGAATGCGCGTCATCGTGCGCTGGTAGCGCGGATGCAGGTGCGTCTCCGGCTCCTCAATCATCACGAGGGAACCCGGCTCAGACAGCGTGCCCAGCACCACTGACGCCACGGACTGATTCACGCCGTAACCCGAGTTTACCGCACTCACCCACATGCCATCTTCGGCCAGGTCAATGACTACGCTCGGGCCGCTCATCACGTACGGGCTAATTTCCACGCCCAGCATGCGCAAGCGCTCGCTCATCACGTCGAGGCGCTTCTGCATCTCGGGGTAGCGCTTGGACTCATTGATGCGGTAGATAATCAGGTTCGACAGCCACTCTTCCAGCGCCGACGCGTCGCCCGCACGGTTCGAGATGTCCTCGATGGTGGGGTTGCCGGCCAGAAGCGGGTAGTTGTACTTCGTGAAGCCGCGGTTCGACGACAGATACAAAGCATTCTCAAACCAGGAGAGCAGCTTCTTCTGGCGCGCCACGGTGGCCGCCGGGTCGTCGGTGAGGTACGTGCCCGCCCCATAACCGCCTGCCGCCACCGGCAAGAACAGACGACCGGACGCTTCAATAACGCCCTCGGCGCGGCTGTCCCAGCGCCACGCATCCTCGCCGTTCACAGCGAACGTTTCCTCCACGCCGTCCTCGCCCACGGAAAGGCGGTAGCCCAGCTGCTCGCCGTCAATGCGTACGGCAATGTCAATGCCGATGGGTGTCGACGTGTCGTGGCGGTAGGCCACTTCGCGCAAGTCACCCAGGCGCAGCAGGTAGTCGTTGAAGCTGACCTCACGGCGCTGCAGGCTCTGCTTCACGAACGCGAGCGCCTGGATGACCGTAGTTTTGCCGGTAGAGTTGAAGCCCGTCAGCACGTTGATCTTCGAAAAGTCGAGGTCGGCGGCCTGCTGAGCCTTAAAGTTATCGAGATGGATGTGTTCGAGCATGAGGGGCTCCTTCTAGTCAGTAGGTGGTAGGGGCTGGGCGGGCGCACGGACAGCATGCGCCTCACCGCGCCCGGATAAAGCTGGTGGGAGGGCGCGCGGGTGCCAGTGAAAGAGCACGTGTGGGGCACCACTTCACGCAGTCGCGACACCCCACGCACACGTACCCTTCGCGCGGTACCGCGCGGCCGTCAACAATCGTCAGGTTGTCGCGGTCACACTGATCCACGCACGCGCCACATCCGCGACACGCACCCGATACCTGTATGAGATAGGGTGTTTCCACGGGCCCTCCCTTTCAGATCGCTTACTTACTTCGTGAAGGTGTTGAACGGCGCCGGGGCCGCCTTGTACACCTTGCACTGCGCCAACTTCATGTTGTACACGCCGGTCAGCTTGCAGCAGTTCTCAACCTCGTTGTCGGTGCACATGTTGATGTTCGACATGAACCAGCCGCCGAGCCACGGATCCTCTTCCGGCAACTCGGGGAACCACCAGCCGTGCTGCGCCGAAATCACCTGCGGCAGAATGCCGGCGTCCAGCTTGGCGCGCTGCATGCAGCGGCCGCGCAACGTCTCAATCCAGCACCACATACCGTCGCCGATGCCCAGCTCGGCCGCCGTTTCGGGGTGAATCTGGAAGTATGGGTCGGGGTAGCGCTCGCGGCAACCTTCCACCTGGCGATACTCGGAGTGGTAGTAGGGCATGAAGCGCGAACCAGCCGTAAGAATGAGCGGGAACTCGGCCGCGATGTCCGGCGTGGACACGGGCGACTCGAACGGCTCTTCGTAGTACGGCACGGCCTCTTCGGGCCCGAACAGGTCTTCCAGAATGGTTGAGGCAATTTCCACCTTGCCGGTAGGCGTGCCGAAGCCAAACAGCTCGCCCGTCTGTGGGTCGGTGAGCTCGTGCCATTTGTCGGGCGAGGGGCAGAACACCGGGCGTCCCACGGTGTCGGCCGACTTCACGTTCAGCGGCTCCAGCATGAAGTCGTTGGCTTCCTCGGAGTCTTCCCATGGCCAATACTTCGCGAATGTTTCCTCGTCGAAGGTGCCTTCGGCCAGCGAACGCCAGAACGCGTAGTTGTCGCGGCGCTCGTACAGCGGCTCGATGACCTGGTCACCGGTGAGCGCCACGCCGGAGATAGCGGGGCCGCCACCGTTCGTTCCCCACACTTGCACGCGCTCAAGCCATCCGGCGGCTGGCAGCACGTAGTCGGATAGCATCGCGCACGGTGTCATGGTGTACTCGTGCGTCACCAACAAATCGAGGCGCTTCAGGCAGTCGTACACGTCCTTGGAGTTCGACAGGTTCGAAAACGGGTTTGACGCGAAGCAAATCATGCCCTTGACCGGGTACGGCTTGCCCGTCTTAATGGCCTGGCTTACCACCGACCAGTTCTGTGCGCACGTGGCGTCCTGGTTCAGGAAGTAGGGGTGATGGAACACGCGGCTCTGCGCGTCGGAGATTTTCTGGTAGCTGGGCCAGGAGTGGAAGGGGAAGCGGTCGGCGCCCAACTGCTTCTCGCGCTGAGACTTCGGCAGGATGCCGGGCATCTCAAGCTCGGCGAGCGGACGCACGTCGTTCGGGGGAGCGAGGTAGGTTTGGCCCATCATGTTCACGCCCACGAGGGCCTTGAGCAGCGCCTTTGCGCGGTTCGCCTGGGCCATGTTGCGGCCGATGGTGTCGGTGGGAAGGCCCCACGGCATGAAGCACGGGCGAATGGTGGCATACATGCGGGCCGCGGCGCGAATCTTGTCAGCCGGCACCCACGTGATTTCTTCCACCTTCTCGGGCGGGTAGGCTTGCACGGCCTCTTTCAGCTGGTCAAAGCCGTACGTCCACGTGGACACGAATTCCTTGTCATACAGTTCCTCGTTGATAATGACGTTCATCCAGCCCATGGCCAGAGCGCCGTCGGTACCAGGACGCAGGCGCAGCCATAAGTCGGCGCGTGCCGCGTACTCGGTGCAGCGCGGGTCAACTACAATCATCTTGGCGTTGGGGTTTGCGCCGAACAGCTGCTCGTAGCCCCAGTGCTCGGGGAAGTCGCCGCAGGCGGATGGGTTGCGGCCCCAGAACACCACGCACTGGGTACTGGGTGCGGTGGACGTGGCCGCGAACTGGCCAAACGTCGTGCTTTCAATGGTGTAAGTGGGGCACCAGCACATCTCCGCGCCGCCCATAGACTCGTTCGGGCTGCCGTAGAGGTTGAAGAAACGTGAGATATACCACTCGTCGGAGCGGCCGGTGCCGTGTGAGAACACGACGGTTTCGGGCCCCACTTCGTCGGCGAGCTGGTGCAGCTTTTCGCCAATTTCCTTACATGCCTGATCCCAGGAGATGCGCTCCCATTTGCCGGAGCCGCGTTCGCCCACGCGTTTCATCGGGTAATTCAGGCGCTTGGGGTGGTCGAGCCATTCCAGCTGAAAGCCTACGCGCTCGCACACTTTGCCCTGGTTGATGGGGCACTGCGGGTCGCCTTCCAGCTTGGTAATTTTGCCGTCTTCCACCGTGGCCAAAATGCCGCAGTTGGAATGGCAGCCAAAGCACAGAGCTTTTTTCACTTCTACGTCGGACATAGCTGTTCCTCTCTTTGCTCGTTGGTCTCGTGCAGACGGGTGGTCTGCGGGTCATGGTATCGAGACGCGCCGCTTCAAAGGGAAGCGTTCGAGCTTGAGTAGGTGTTGGTCAGGTGCTCACCTCCTGGTCAGGATCGGTGCTGGGCCTATCAGGTGTATCCGGGCCGGTGTCGTGTCGCTGGGGTTTCCGCTCTTCATCGGCGTACCAAGGCGGCACACCGCGGAACGGGTTGCACAACTCCAAAGCCCCGGCTACGGCCATGAGTTGGTTAACATTGTCCACGCCGAAGCGTTTCTTCAGTGCGTTTATGTGCATGCGCACGGTCGGTTCGGAAATGCCCATTTCGGTTGCGATCTGCTTCGGTGCACGCGAGAGCGCCAGCAGCTTGAGCACTTCCTCTTGGCGCGCGGGCAGGGCGGGGGCCACGTGCTCGGGGCCGCGAAAGGGCTCGGTGATATACATCTCACCGCTTACCTGCACGTTCAGGGATTCGTCAGAAAAGCGCGGCTGTAACTCCGTGCGGAAGACGCGCAAAAGATCCTGCATGTCTTCGACATCGCAGCGGTGAAACAACTCACCTTCAGTGCTGTAGACAAAAATCGACAGCATAATTCCCCCTCAACGCAAGCAAGTTCCCCGGTTTGTGCCTGTTGCGCTTGATAGGTTCCAGTATAGGGCGTGAGCAGGGTGGGGCAACCTATCAAAAGTGATAGATGGACGCTTTCCGCGCCCGCCAGTATTGTTCGAAGTGTCATGGTATCGAGGACGCTCCGCGTCGGGGAAGCGAGCGTGTGGCCGCGAAGAGCGGCGGCGCCGATTCCCGAGTAATCTGCGCATTCGCTTATCCTTTCAGGCATGTTGTCTGTCGCGGCCGATCTACGGCGTGTGCGGCTTGAGTGCGGCGATTCCCGCCGCAACCGCTCGCGTCGCTTCCGACGGAAGGAGAGCCATGTCTTTGTTGTTCCGGTTCCTTATGGGATTGTTCATGTCCATCTTCTGCGCGTTATCCCTCAGTCTGTTTGTGCCTATTGTTATGGGTGTGCCCATTGTATGGATGGGTGTGCTGATGGGAACTATCTACGGCACGATTATTGGCACGCTTGTTATGACCGTGCTGCCCGTCATCCCGCTTTCGATGAAGTATGCCGTGAAGTGCGGGGCGAAGGAAGGCTCGGTTGCGTGGTTTTTGCTGAAAGACGTGCTGCTGTGCACGTTTATGCTGCTCATCATTTCGTTCTGCCTCACGTGGATCAACACGGGCATGGATGCGCAGTTCGTAGATCGCTGGCTGGCAACGGCCCCCATCATGTGGATTATCAACTACGCCGTCGCCATTCAGGCAGAGCCGCTGTGCCTGTTCCTGGCTTCAAAGATCAGCCGCACAAACCCCTTCGAAGCCCCCGCACCCGCCCCAGCAGCACCGGGAGATATGTCCCCTGACGCGTAAGGGATAGAAGGTAAAGTAGCACATAAAGGCAGGTAAACAACAATCGGCCGCAGCTTAGCGCTACGGCCGATTGTTTGTTCTCTGGATGTGTGGTTGCGCTTACGCCAGCAGTTGCTCCACGCAGGCCAGTTTCACGCAGCACACAAATACGTCCATGGCGGCGTCCAGTTCGTCAAGGGGGGGCAGCGTGGGGGCGATGCGGATGTTGCTGTTTTGGGGGTCGTTCTTGTAAGGCCAGGTGGCGCCCGCGCCTGTCATGGTAACGCCCGCTTCTTTCGCCAGGCCCACAATACGCTTGGCCGTGCCTTCGGGCGCGTCGAACGATACGAAGTAGCCGCCGCGCGGATGCGACCACGAGCAGCCGCCCACCTCGGCCAGGCCCTCGTCAAGCTTGGAAACCACCAGTTCAAACTTCGGACGCAGGATAGCGGCGTGCTTGGCCATGTGTGCGGCCAAGCCCTCGGCGTCGCGCAGGAACTTCACGTGGCGCAGCTGATTCAGCTTGTCGTAGCCAATAGTGCCCACGCCCATGCGCTTCTTGATTTCCGCAATGTTGTCGGCGCTTGCCGCGATGGCGGAAATGCCCGCGCCCGGGTGCGTCACCTTGGACGTGGAGGCGAACTTGAAGTAGCGGTTCGGGTTGCCAGCTGCACGACAGGCCGCGCCGATGTCCTTGAGCTGATCCTGTTCAGCTGCGTCATCGTAGAGGTGGTGCACGCAGTATGCGTTGTCCCAGAAGATGCGGAAGTCGTCAGCTGCGCAGGTCATGGAAGCCAGGCGCTCCACCACCTCGTCGGAATACGTCACACCGCCGGGGTTGGAGTACTTCGGTACGCACCAGATGCCCTTGATGGATGCGTCGTTCGCCACGAGGCGCTCCACCTCGTCCATGTCGGGGCCGTCTGCGGTCATTGGCACGGGGATCATTTCAATGCCGAACGCCTCAGTAATGCCGAAGTGGCGGTCGTAGCCCGGCACGGGGCAGAGCCACTTGATGTTCTCGTATTGGCACCACGGCTTCGAGCCCAGCGTGCCGAAGTCCAGGCAGCGCGCCACCGCGTCATACATGAGTGTGAGGCTTGAATTGCCACCGATGATAATGTTCTCGGGTTCCTCTTCCACCATGGCGGCCATGAAGCGCTTCGCCTCGGGCAGACCGTCAAGCACGCCATAGTTGCGGCAGTCGGTGCCGTCCTCGGCGCGGCAGTCCTCCGCAGTAGTGACTGCGGTGAGCATAGGCATGCTGAGATCAAGCTGATCAGCCCCCGGCTTCCCACGCGCCATATTCAACGAGAGCCCCTTCGCCTTAATTTCGCCGTACTCCCGCTCAAGTTCGTCTTTGAGTGCCGTCAATTCGTCGCGTCCCATCTCCGCATACGTGGGCATTGTTTGCTTCCTTCCGTCGTCAATCGTGCGTACGTTCTCTAGTATAAGGTTTAGCGAATCAATTAGTCGATACTGTTTTCGCCGAACTACGCCGCGCTGTCCGCCCGGTGACGCTGAATGACGAAAGCGCCTACGTCCGGTGGGGCTGTGCGGGCGCGCGCTACGATGCCTTTCTCAAGCTGTTGATGAAAGGAGGCTGTATCATGCCTATTCCCGATCCGCGTGCGAATGAAAAGAAGGAAACGTATATCTCGCGGTGTATGGAGCACATCACGCGTTACGAAAAGGACAAGTATCCCGACCAGGACCAACGTGCGGCCATTTGCTACTCAACCTGGGATCGCTGGCAGAAAGATCACGGCCACCCCGAGCGTGCGGAAAAGTAGCCTTACGGGGTGTGCGAACGGGGCGGCGCGACACCCAGCGCTTCGGCCACGGGTTGGTAGGCTTTCACCAGGTCGTCGAGGCGCATGCGCGCGTTTGCGGGACTGGTAGAGGGAAGTGCCACGTGGGGCACGCCGGGAAGCATGTCGGCGCAGTGGCGACGGAACAATTCGGTTGCCTTAGTCCCGGTGGTGAACACCGCTTCGAGTGGCGCGGTTGCGACTATGCGCGTGAGGTCGTTCGGCGCGGCATCTGCGATGGAGGCGTCGGATGCGCCAGTAATGGTGCACGAGGCCAGCGTGTCCCAGAGTGCAATGCCGTGCGCGAGAGCAAAGGCGCGCCGCGCCTCAACCCCTTGGGGTTCCGGCTGGTCAAACAGCGCACCCAGCACTTTCCAGAAGCGGTTCTGCGGGTGCATGTAGTAGAACCCCGCCTCGCGCGACTTTGGCGAAGGCATGGTGCCCAGCATGAGCACGCGTGAGTGCTGGTCAAACACGGGTTCTAGCGGATGGTCGACCCGCGTGCCTTCGCTGCTCGCGCTCGCGCTTGCGTTCGCGCTTGCTTTTGGTTTCGCCTTCGCCATGATGCCCTAGGCGCGACTCGGCAACTCGATTGACACCTCGGCCAGCACGTGGCCGCGAATGGCGCGACGGAATTCGTTCAGGTAGTACCCCTCTTCCAAGTCCAGCTCGCAGTCGAGCGCGTACACGGTCAGCGTATAGTCATGCGTCTTGTCGGGCGGGTAGGGCCCGGCGTAGCGATGGATGATGCGCGGGTCGGTGTGCGAGCCGGCCAAGGGCGACCAATCGCTGTTCGACCCCTGCACGCACGGCACCGCGCCCGAGGCGCTGGCGTTTTCCGGAATATGCCGCGTGTCAGCAGGGAAGTTGCAGGCAATCCAGTGGATCCAACAAAAGCCGCCCACAGGAATGGCGTCCCAGTCAAGAAACGTCAGCGCCAGCGACCGTGTACCCTCAGGCACCTCACTCACGTCAATGGGGAAGGACACGCACGGATGCCCGTCAATTGTGTCCTCTACAGGGGCATACTTCCCATACTTATCAGGCAAAAGCCCGTTCTTCAACGCAACAGAAATGTTCATAACTTGCGCTCCTTTCGCCCACGTCACCTTCGCCTCATTATACAAAAAGGAGGGCACGAGGCCCTCCTTTTATCATGTCGCGGAAACCGTTGTTGTTAGAATTGCAATGCGCACGTGAAGCCCGACCACGAAAGGGAGTCGGTGTCGCGCACATACGCGCCAAAGGTGGGGGCGTGCACGTACGGCATGCCGCCGTATCCTGCCGCGATGCCCACATGGCCGGGGCGATACAGCACGTCGCCGGGGCGCGCCTGCGACACGGGCACAATGTTGCTTGCGCAGGCGTACATCGACTCGGTGTAGTGCGGAAGCGAAATGCCCACCTGGGCGTAGCACCAGGCCACCAAACCGGAGCAGTCCATACCCACGCCCGGCGTTGCGCCGCCCCACACATACGGCGTGCCGATGCACGAGTACGCGTAGTCGACAACCGACCCGTAGGAAGCGCCACCGCCACCACCGCCGCCGGAGTTGACCGGAGGCGTGTAGGTGTTCTCGTAGTTCGGGGTGTTGCCACCGCCATTGTTCACGATGCCACCGCCGTTGTTGGAGGGTGTCTGATTCTGCACCGCACGAGCTGCTTCTTCGGCAGCGCGCTGAGCCGCTGCGGCAGCCGCTGCGGCGGCCTGCTCTTGTTCGAGCAGCGCCTTCGCCTCGGCGTCGAGCGAGTTCATGAGGTTCGTGGCCTCGGTTACCTTCGCGGCTACCTGGTCCTGAATCTCCTTGGCTTCAGCAGCCTTATCGGCGGCAATCTTTTCCTGCTTGGCGTATTCGTTCTTCGACGCTTCAAGTTCCTCGCGCAGCGTCTTGGTTTCCTCCACCATTTTGGAGTCGTTCTCGTTCACCTGGTTCAGCAAATCCCAGTTCTGCGTGAACTCTTCAAACGTGGCAGCGCCCATCACGAAGTCGAGGAAGCTGGTGGAACCGGAGCGGTACATGCTGCGCGCACGCGTGCCCAACTTGTCCTGGAGATCGGCAATCTTGCCGTTGGCTTCGTCGATCTTGGCCTGCTCGGCTTCCATGGCAGCCTTCGCAGCGTCCTGTTCCTCAATGGCCTTGTGGTAGTTATCCGCGGCGGTCTCGAGGTCGGCCTGCAGCCCGATGAGCTGGTTGCGTACCGCATCGGCCTGGGCCTGTTTCTCCGCAGCCGTCTCAGCGAACGCGGCCGAGGGGGCGAAGAGGGTTGCGGCACCGAACACGGCGGCACCGCCGATGAACGCTCGCCTGCTGAGTGCGTTTCTATGCTCGCTCATGCGAAATCCTCCTAGATTGAGCACGTAGTGTGTATGGCAAAAGCAGAGGCATCATACCACGTTTGCGCAGATGAACAAAAACGGTTGTGAACGCGTTTCATAAGCCCAGTTCAAAGTTGGGGTCTTTTCCGTGTCTCGCCGCGCAACTGTTCCAAATCCGTCGGACGACGGCAAACAAGCCGTGGAACAGGCCAAATACCATGACCACAAGGTCTTGGGGCAGTGATTCTACATCTAGGGGCCCAGACCGTAAGCCCCAACAAGCGCCTTCCCTCGTCGCCGGAAGGAAGAGGGTAGGGAGGGTGCCGCCCCAAGTGTGACGCGCTTCGCGAACCTGCTTACAGAAATGTGACGCGCTATCGCGCTAACTATTGCGCCACGAGACAACTGCCCTCCCTACCACTATGACGAGGGTACTTTCATGTACGATAAACCTAACTAAAAAGGTAACCAACGTAGTCCAGCTATAAAGAGTCAATAGGTAATTCGGGGTTTTTCTCGTTTGTTTTGGCTGCTTT